>JACCSL010000206.1 GCA_013812995.1 Ardenticatenales bacterium
CCGTGTCCCCTCTCCCGAAATCGGGAGAGGGGCGGCCGAAGGCCGGGGAGAGGGCTCCGCTAGCACGCTTCCCCTCTTCCATAGCACAAATAAGCCGTTTACGTTTTACGTTTTACCTCCACTTCCAGAACAAGGTACACCTATGAGCAACTCTCTTTCGATTCACCCGCGCGTGCTCCTTCTCTCTGGCTGGGCGCGGCGGCTGGCGCTGCTGATGGCGGGGCTGATTCTCTTTGGCATTGGCGTGGCGCTCATGGCGCGGAGCGGGATGGGTCTCGGGCCGTGGGAGGCGTTTCACCAGGGGCTTGCGCTGCACACGGGCCTGGAGATGGGCGCGGTGAGCATCTTCGTAGGTATGGCGGTGCTGCTGGCCTGGATTCCGCTGCGCCAGTGGCCCGGCATCGGCACCGTGCTCAACATTCTGACCATCGGCACAGCAACGGACATGACACTGGTGCTGCTGCCCACACCCGAGCACTACGCCGTGCGCCTGCTCTGGATGGTCGTGGGTCTGCTGCTGACGGGGCTGGGCTGCGGGATGTACCTCAGCGCCAAGCTGGGCGCTGGCCCGCGCGATGGCGTGATGATGGGCCTGCACAAGCGAACCGGGCTCAGCATTCGCACGATTCGCACCCTGATCGAGGTGGCGGTGCTAGTGGCGGGCTGGCTAATGGGCGGCCAGATCGGGCTGGGCACAGTAGCCTTCGCCTTCGGCATCGGTCCCATTGTCCAGCCCGTGATGCGCTGGTTTGGCGGCCTGCCAAGCGAGAGAGGGGAATAAAAAGTGCGCCTGTGTGTTGGCGGATGGTTAGGGGACTGGTGGGCGTTGCTTCAGGCTCTTCGGTAGCCTATTACAGCAATGTATCCATCACTGCCACCACCCCGCCCGAAGCCGCCACATGTAGGCTGTCTGCTCTGAGCTATTGTTGCGGGTGACAGGCGAGAGGAGGGCAGTCACCCAGGGGATGGAGTCAAACCCTTGGCGGGCGCTCAAGCGCAAAATAGCGCCCGCGATCAGAAGGCTAAACCCCCAGGCAACAACATAGGAGGGGATGATACCCTGCGCCCACAGCGGAAAGGGCGCGAACGCTGCCACTATAACCACCAGGTCAACCAGGGGATTCAGAACCACGGACGGTTTGAGGGTCACGCGAACCGTCCATGCGGCAACGAGCAGCAGTACCAGCAGAGCGCTATGATCCAGAGGGAGGCTTCCGCCCACGGTTGGTAGCACGAAATAGAAGAGGAACACGGGAAGCGCGATGAGAAACACGGGAACCGCCAGGGGCAGCAGAAGACCCACCAGGCGTCCTCCCGCGAGAACCCAGCCAAGGAGGGCAAGAAAGGGAACCCCGTAAAACAAGAATTTCAAAAAGAGATAGTGGAACCATCCGTCACTATTGTGCTCCGTGACTGCCCGCGAGTAGAAAGGATTGGCAATAAGGATAGCAAGCGCCAGAACCAGACTTTCCCACAGCGTAGCTATTGTTCCCGCTTGCAGACCTACGATGTGGTCGGGCGTGGGCATCGCACATCCCACGGCTTGGCGAATCCACCCCCCGGTTCTATCCAGAATGACAATCCCCTCGTTCCCCATTGCGATGGAGACAAAATACTGGCCTCCGCCACGGTCTGTTATGGCCAGGTCACTCGGGAAAGCATGGGGGCGCATTTGCTGACAACCGCTGTCCTTGAGCATGCGATGGAAGCGCGCTATGAAACTATACCGGGCCTCGGGCGCTGTCCAGGCCACGCTCCAGCTCTGGCCCCCATCGAGGCTCTTCTCGACGTGGGCCGTGCCCGTGATGCGGTAGCAGATAGAAGAGGTTGAGGACAGACATTTGCTGATGGGCAGGGCGGGAGGCTGGGCGAAGTAGCTTTGAACCAACCCGGGCGGAGCGGCTTCAGTTTCCCAGCTTTGTCCGCCGTTGGTGCTACGAATCACCCCTTCCTCCCCACGATATGCGCCCTTCTGTGGCTCGTGCGCGATTTCATGGTACAACACGTTTTCCACCGAGGTCAGGCGGAACACAGAATTTTCCGCCTGGGGGCCCGAGCAACCCCCCACCAGGCACACCAGCAGGCACAAAAGCCAAAATTTTCGATTCATCATGATAGCACCTCATCTCGTCAGGGAATGAGGCTGACTATAGCAGAGGCAAAGAGGGGCTGCTTGACACGGATACTACAAGGGGATGATAAAGTTATAGGCAACTACCGTGACGGTTTTGACTTCGGCCCAGACCCCTCCGACCAAGGGCACCATCGCCCCATCCCGCTCAATGCCTCAAACGCCAATTTGCTCCACTCTTCCGGTACTGTTTTCTCTCCCATCTGCCCCTCCGCCGCACCCGCTTGTGCCTTCCTCTAGTCTACGCCTCCCATCCAAAAAAGTGAACCGCACCCATGAAATTTCTATAATTGTCGGATGGTGGTGCTATTCTTTTCTTCACTCTATCGTACCCACAGACTCATCTGGGACGTCTTTATGTAAAGAAATGGAAAGCGCGTCTATTCCATCCCCAATCTTGTCAACCCTCTTGCAATTACAGAACATTAGTTCTATAATGGCTTTGTGCTTGACAGGAACTTTTATCGTCTACCGTGAGTTGAGTCAGTAGAAAAGGGCGAATCTCCTATGCCGAGTTATATCTCCTCTATCCGCAACGCCCGCCTAGAACAGGCTACCCTCCAACAACAAACCCAAGAAATCAAGAATCAACTCCAGCACACCCACGAGACGTTACAGGGGCTGATCGCCTTCGTGATGGGCGAACATCTTACCGTCCATACCTTCCGCGCCTTCTGGCGGCAGGAAGAGCGCGCTATACTGGCCCTACGCAACATAGGTCAGATGCTGGGGCTGGAACTGTCAGAGGTCGCGCGCTCCGTGTTCCAGCAGCTGGATGATACGGAAAAGATGTCGCTGCTGGAGTTCCAGACCGATGAGGCAGCCCATCTCTTTGCCACCATTGACAGCATTGAGCCGGACGAGGATCAGATTGGGGATGGGCGCGGGGCTGCTGAAAAATTTCAGTACGCCGCCGAGGCGCGCTCCGCTCTCCTGCGCTACACCCTCTCGGTGTTGAGCCAGCGCTACCCCAGCTATGCCTTCAACACGCTGGGCGAGGCAACGACCTGGACCAATGCGTTCTCCGCGCTGATTCAGGAAGCGGAGCAGATTATTGAGGGAACGCGACGGCTTCTCTATGATGAGGCAACGGCCATCCAGAGCCATCTCGACACCCTGCGAAACCGCTTCGAGTTTCTGGAGGAGCAGGCCCACGCTGCTGCTGTCACAATTCGGGAGGATTGGCGCGTGCTGCTGGAGCAGGCCGAGGCACACATTCTGGCACAGCTCAATGTCCGCCACGAGCAGCTAGAGCAGTTGGCCTTTGGCGAACTCAAGGATGCGCGCGAGTCCGGCTGGCTTGCCGCTATTGCCTGGCAGACCGCGCGCCACGCGCCGGTGCTGGGCACGCTCCTGCTGACTCTGGCGGGTGGCAGTACGCTCCTCAAAGAGACGCGCCCGTCGATCCCCACCCTTCACATTCCACCGATGGTCATGGAGGGGGCAAGCCAGATGGTGCAGGGCGTCGGGAATTTTCCCGTGGTCGCCCGCCGCACCGAACCGCTCCCCACCGAGGCGCTCAGCCTCACCAATGACGAAGTCTCGCACTTCTTCTCCGCGCAGCCGCGTGGCCGACATACCCTGACGCTTTCCGATGGCGCGAGCCTTCAGCGAGTGCTGGATGAGCTGGCACGCTATGGGTATGCCCACCCGGATGTGCTGAAGCTCCTCGGGTTGAACTCGGTGAACGAGATCGTGGGACCAACGACGATTGATGTGCGCTGGAGCCAGGGCGGACGCCCCCTTCTTCTGCCACCCTACCAGTCCCCCGCCCCGGCCATCGCGGCAGCGGCGGTCCCCGAGGCCGTTGCCATTCCGGTTCGTTTTGAGGGAGAGTCCCAGCCTATTACCTCGCTGGTGGTCCATCGCGTTCAGCCCGGCGAAACGCTCCGCAGCGTCGCGGAACGATACACCACCACCCTGACGGAGCTTCAGCAGGATAATCGCTTGGCGGACGCGGAGGCCCACCTTCAGCCAGGGCAGATGGTACTGGTGCGTGTCAGCGGGCGCGCTCTCACCGTTCAAGCGCCTGCTGCTGCTGCTGGAACGCCACTGGCCGTGCAGGTACGCAGTGGCGGGGGCTTCCCCACCGCGCGGGTTCCCACCGCCATTGCGCCGACCCTCCCCAGCCCGTTAGGGACAGAGGGGCTCGTGGCGCGCCACGGCTCGACCATCTACCCCAGCGTAGACGAGATGCCCGAGGATGTGCGCCACTACTTCACAGGCACCGTTCAGGAAGTGGCGGATTTCTTCAACGTCCGCCCCGGCGACATCATCGGTATCCTCCAGGCAGAGAACAACAATGCAGGGCTGCGCATCTATCAGCCCGCCGTCAGTAGTGCCGGGGCGCAGGGTGTGGCACAGATCGTGGCGCGCACCTGGAATGGCTGGTCCAACCCTCAGACTGATGATTTCACCGCTGACCTGCGCGCGATTGAGCAGTACGGGGGTCTGGGCTTTGACTGGTCCATGCGCGAGGCGTGGCGGCGCTGGAAGAGCGGCGAGGGGGACGGAAGTGAGCTTGCCTACTCCAATGCGGACCCCGCGCGCTTCGAGAACAGTGTGGCAGGCATCGCGCGCCATCTCGTCCAGTGGGGGCTAACGCGGGACCGCGCCGTGGCGAACCCCGAGTGGTATCGGCAGCGGCTGGCCGATGCGATTTCGGTGTACAACAGCGGCAAGCCCCTGGCCGAGGCCGAGAATTTCCGCCAGTCCGCCGATAACCGGAAGACCACCGGGCAGTATGTTCGGGAGGCGATGGCTATTGCAGAGGCGACGCCGGTCAATCTCATCCAACCTGCGCATTCCGCGCCGCTCCGCGATGCCTATCGCCAGTTGATGGACCAGGCCTTCGGCGTGGGCCTAAGCGAGAGCGAGTTGGAGATGGCCGTGGATGGCTCGCTGATTGCCACGCGCGTGGCCGCCGGTCACCAGCGCCCAGAGGATGGCGCGCATGAGCTGTTGAACCAGACCATTGAGCACTATCTCGCCGAGGGATGGGCCGCGCGCGCCGCAGGCAAGCCTCTGCCCTGGCCCTTCATCTACGACGAAAAAACGCTCCAGGCACAGCAGGTAGCTGTTCAGATGGTGGGTCGCCCGCTTTCGCCCTGGGAACTGGAACCTCTTCTGGAGCAGAGCAACGGGGAGCAGGAGGCCATCAAGCGGCTCCTCAGCACGCGTGGGGATGCGCGGCTCTTCGCCGGAACTATCCGTGTCTTCGATGAGGCACTCAAGCGCAGCGAGCGCGGCCTTTTCGTTGCCAAGCACGAGGTCGCCAACCTGGTGCAGACCGCCGTGGCCGGGTACACGCCGCAGGCGATGACCGTCCAGCAGGTGCAGCAGGCGATGGAGCAGATTGAGACCACGATTCGCCAGCTTCCGGAGTACCGAGAGGTGAATGGCGCGACGGCCTTCACGGCCACCCCGCTGGTACCGATGCCCCGTATCTTCAAGGGCTTTGGGACTCCCGTGGACTACCAGCAGGGAGGTCGCCACACCGGGATCGACGTAGCCAATCCGCCCTACCACGGTCAGGAGCCGCAGCTCTACGCGGTAGCGGCGGCCCGTGTGGTGTATGTGGGGCCGCTGTACTGCGACGCGCCCACGGCCTGCCGGGGTGGAAACTCTATTGTCC
>JACCSL010000207.1 GCA_013812995.1 Ardenticatenales bacterium
GCACCCATGACCTATGAGCCCTCGCCTGGACGGCCTATCACGCTCAGCCAAGATTTTGGCGCGCCGGGCGGCACATATTCGATGACACTGGTCATGGCAAATGGCACCCCAAGGTTCTTTGCAGGCAGCTATGTTATCACCGCCACCGACAACCCGCCCATCCGCCCCCGCACCTTGACCGCACGGCCACAGGAAACGAGCGGCACGATTGAGGTGAGCTGGAATCAGGTGCACGAGGACGGGATTGCCTACTCGGTCTATCGGAGCGAAGACAGCGCCGTGCTCACCGACACGGCGGCGCTCCTCACCGCTGACCACGTTCTCACGGATACTGCACTGACTGGCGCAAGGCTAGTTTTCACAGATACCACTGTCAAGCGCGGCCCGCTCTACTACTATGTCGTGACAGCCGTCGATAGGGAGGGGAATGAGGGGCCTGTTTCTAACGCCGACAGTGCCCAACTCCAACCCGCGCCGCACTTTCCGGGCTGTTTTGTCGGTAACAATGCCAGAGTGCTCCATGATCAGTCACAGTGGGATCTCGCTGGGAACGCCGCCTTTACGTCCGAGGGACTGGTGATCTCCTTCGACGCAAGCACCAACTCCCCACCGGTGGTGGCAGAACTGATCGAGGCGAACCATGATACCTTCGGCGACTGGTGGGCAGGGGCCTACGAGCGCCAGTTTGAGACGAAGTATCGTGCCATGACTGATGGAGGGGCCTTTAACCGGCTAGAGATCTATGGTGCGCAGGGAGGGGTATTTACCGGGGCTGACAAAGGCGAACCGCACTACTATCCCGACACCTTGGTCATGGGTGATAAGCCATTGTTTGCTCACCCGGCATATCACTCTCAAGATGCTTATGCACGGATTAAGGGATCGCTCTGGACAGAAGGCGTTCCCCTTGCCAAGATGCCAACACCGGGCGCACAGGCCGTTATTATCGAGTATTGGTTGCCCGAAGCAGATGTGGCTAGCTGTCTGGCGGGTGAATTTCCCTAAGCGGCTTGACGAACAGCCCCTTGGACACGGTTATGTCCTTTCCCAGTTGCCGCTGCCTTTCTGGGGTCTGTTGTGCCATCGAGACGTACAAAAGAAAAGCGCCCAAACTGGGCGCTTTTCTTTTGCACTTTATTCTTTATTGATAGAGCCTGCGCCGCAGCAGCCAGAAGGCAAAGAAGGGCAGCAGGGCTAAGGCGAGAGATTGGCTTTGGATCATTGTCAACGTCATGGGAGTACTCAGAGGTGGTACAAGGGCAAACAAGAGCAGAAACAGCAGTACCCCCATGACGATTGATCTCATTACGACTCCTTCATCTTCTACCATCGCTATAGGACTTTGCTTGATATAAAGCAATTACCATGCCAGTCCCTTAGCGGTTGCGAATCTCCTCTGTTGCATGTCGGCGGCGCGGGCGCGCGGCCAGCACCAGGAAGGCCATGAGCACCGTCAGCGTCAGGATGAGCGTCTTCGCCCAATTGAGGCTGGCATCGCTCAGCCGCTCCAGGCTATTGCGCGGCGTGACCGGGGCCATCCGCGCGGGGTCGAGCACGGAGGGCTCGCGCTGCGCCTGAACAGCGGCCTGCTCCGCGGCAGTGCGGACTTCCGGGCTGGGATCGTTCTGGCTCATTCGTACCAGGCTCGTCACCCCTTCGATATCTCGTAGTTCCCCCACGGCGAAGGCCGTGCGAGCACGTACCGTCGCTTCCGGGTCATCGAGCAGGGCGTGTAGGGGGCCAATCGCGGCCTCGTTGCCCATCCAACCCAGCGCCTCGGCGGCATTGGCGCGCACCGTGGGGCTCTCGTGGCTCAGTTGGGCGATAAGCGGCTGGAGGGCGCGCTCACCGTTTTCCTCGAAGGCGGCCATCGCGGCCTGCCGCTGGGGCGTCAGCGCTTCGTCCGCCAGCGCCATCGTCAGCGTACTCCATGCCTCGTCATTCCCAATGGCGGCCAGCGCATCTGCCGAGGAGCGAGCAAGCGCGTCCTGACTGAATGCCTGGGCAAGCGTGGGAACCGTGAGCGGGTCGGCGATCATCTCCAGCGCCATCAGTGCCCGCAATTTGAGCACGATGTCGATCTTTTCCCCTTCAACCAGGTTGACCATCTCCTGGGCGGCAGCCTGACCGCCCATAAGCCCGACCGCGCGGGCGGCGTAATAGGCGATCTGCCCATCCTCATCGCTCATGTAGGGTAGGATCGCTTCCAACTGGGTTGGGACCGCTGAGACGCTGAGCGTCTTGATCCCGTTCAGCCGCGCGCCGGGCTCCTCGGACTGGAGCATCGACAGCGCCTGGTCCGGGTCCATGCGGTACGTCTGAACCCCCTGGTTCGTCACGGCGCGGATGCCGCTGCCAGGGCCCTGCTCGGGGAGCAGCGCGGTGACAACGGGCGCAGTCAGCGGGAAGGTAGTCATCATAATCCATTGCGTGCCGCCATCCGGGCTCATGAAGAGGCCCGCCGGGGTCATTCGGCGCTCGGTGTGGCCCGTCACGTAGGCGGTTGCCGCGTAGAGCGTGCCGGGGCGAGCGGGGTCCTCGGTCAGGGCTGTCACGGCCAGGCTCGTGCCGGGCTGCGCGCCGAGTCCCTCGTTGATAGATTCCCAGTTGAATCCCCCGTCGGTGCTGCGGAACAGACCACTGTCAGGCGTTGTTGCATAGAGCGTATGGGGGACGGTGCTGGATGCCAGGAGGCGATCGGCGGCTCCCAGTGTCTCGATGCGCTCCCAATTCAGGCCAGCGGTCTCGCTGCGAAAGAGCCCGCCATCGGTCGCCACAAAGAGCGTCTGGGGGCTCATGGGGTCCACCACCAGAGCATGGGCCGGGTGAGGTAGCGCCTGCTCCGTGACGGTCTCCAGTTGCTGCCCGCGATTGCTGAGGCGCGAGAGCGTCCCGTGCTCGCTGAGCGCATAGACTCCATCCTGGGAGGTCGGGTCGAGCGCCAGGTCCACCACAGTGCCATCCAGTGCGACGATTCTTTCCCAGCTCTGCCCCCGATTGGTGGTCACATACAGGGCCTGCTCGGTAGCCGCATAGACAACATTGTTATCTTCCCCAGCGAGAGCCACTGCACGAAGCTGACCCTCGAACGAGGCCGGGACTTCCAACCAGCCGATACCATCGCGGCTGAGATAGAGCCGCCCATTTTCGTTGATGTCTCCGGCGTAGAAGAGATCGCCGCTCCGCCCCATCGTGGTATTGCTTTCCTCCGGCAACGCGCCGAGGGCAAACGACGGGCTTCTGTCGAGCGCAAAGGTGAGGGCGAGCCCCACCAGAATGATGATCGTTCCAATAAGTAGACGGGCCATAAGTGATCGCCGCATCTGCTTCTCCTTTCAAGGGTATGTTGGTCGCATTGCAGGAGCAAGACGTGGGCAGCAAAGCGTCATCAAGGTTCGATGGAGCCTTTAAAAGCATACTTCATGCCAGTTGCTTGTTATGGAGACAAATAAAAAGCGCCCCTTTGGTCAAAGGGGCGCTTTTAACTGGCTAGAATCTACTGTTTGATGGCGGTAATGGCATCACGAATCTGGTTGAAGTGCATTCGCGTGTGGCTCGGCAGCCCCTCCAGCATCATGGTGCCCAGATGGGTAGCAACTCGCCTTGCGAGCCATGAATGCGGCAGGCAGGCGGACCATTCGTAAATGCTTGGTAAACGAGCTCGGGTGTGGCTTGCACGGTTCAGCTCAGGGTTAAAGGCTGCGGTGCCATCAAAGTCTCTCCGTTGAGATTAATCGCGTTTAAATTTGGTGTAATCCGGCTGGCGGTACTTGGAGCGCCCCATGCCTTCCAGATCCACCAGTGCCTCGACCTTCATGGGCAGACCAAAGAGGTTAATGAACCCCTCCGCGTCGCTCTGGTCATAGACATCCATCTGGCCGAAGGAGGCGTAATCCTCGCGGTAGAGCGAGCGCGGGGCCTTGCGCCCGGCGACGATCAGGTTGCCCTTGTAGAGCTTTAAGCGAACGGTGCCAGTCACATTTTCCTGCGTTCTGGTTACGAAAGCATCCAGTGCCTCGCGCAGCGGGGTGTACCAGCGCCCATCATAGACCAAATCAGCGTAGCGCACCGCGATTATGTCCTTGAAATGCATCGTCTCGCGGTCCAGGGTGAGCGATTCCAGCTCGCGGTGAGCGGTGAAGAGAATGGTTCCGCCGGGTGTCTCGTACACCCCGCGCGACTTCATGCCAACCAGCCGATTCTCCACGAGGTCCACGCGCCCGATGGCATGCTTGCCTCCCAGCGCGTTCAACGTGGTCAGCAGCGAGATCGGTCCCATCGCGGTGCCATTGATTTTCTTCGGCTCGCCCTCGACGAACTCGATCTCGACATACTCGGGCTTATCGGGTGCCTCCTCCGGCGAGACGGAGTACTGGTACATGACTTCCTCCGGCTCCTGCCAGGGATTTTCCAGCAGCCCGCCCTCGTGCGAGATGTGCCAGAGATTGGCATCGCGGGAGTAGATGGATTTCTCCGTCTGCTGCACGGGCACCCCATGCTCGCGGGCATACTGGAGCGCATCCTCGCGGGAGCGGATGTGCCACTTGGGGTCGCGCCAGGGCGCGATGACGCGCAGTTTGGGATTGAGTGCCTTATAGGTGAGCTCGAAGCGCACCTGATCGTTGCCCTTTCCCGTCGCGCCATGCGCCACGGCGTCCGCGCCTTCCATCTCGGCGATTTCTACCTGTCGCCGGGCGATGAGGGGGCGGGCGATGCTCGTGCCGAGCAGGTACTTGCGCTCGTAGATCGCGCCCGCCTTCATCACGGGGTAGAGGTGCTCCTCGATGAACTCCTGGCGCAAATCCTCGATATAACATTTCGAGGCCCCGCTAGCCAGGGCCTTTTCTTCCAGCCCCTTGAGTTCTTCATCGCCCTGGCCCAGGTTGGCGGCGAAGCAGATAACGTCCACCCCGTAGGTTTCCTTGAGCCAGGGCACAATCACAGAGGTGTCCAACCCGCCAGAGTAGGCGAGGAGCACTTTTTCGGGTTTTTCAGACATGGGATCCTATCTCGGGGATGAGTGTGAAGAAGGTGGAAGATGTAAGGCGTAAAACGTAAAACGTAATTTACGGCGTTGCCGTCTTACGTTTTACGTTTCTGCTTCTGACGGAATTTGTGGTATGGAAGATTGGGAAGCGTGCTAGCGGAGCCCTCTCCCCGGCCTTCGGCCGCCCCTCTCCCGATTTCGGGAGAGGGGACACGG
>JACCSL010000245.1 GCA_013812995.1 Ardenticatenales bacterium
TGCCATCTCATCGCTGATTGCCGTCGCTATCATCTTCCTGGGGCAGGCCATCGTCGCCTACGAGATTTTCACCGGCAAGGCGCTGCCCCGTCGGGGCTTGCGCCGCCACTGGCGCAACGCGATCATCCTGGCGCTGGGCTATGGCGGGTTCGTGGCCCTCAGCCAGGTGCTTCAACTACGCCTGAGCTACAGCCTGCTCCTGGCGACGATCCTCATGACGCTCTTTTATGCACTCCTGAACTGGCGCTCCTACGCGGAACGGGAGCGGTACATCGACCATCTGCGCCCCTTCGTCGCCAGCCAGCGCCTCTACGAGCACCTACTCGTTCCCACCGCGCCCCACGAGATCGACATCGCGACGCCCTTCCGCGCGCTCTGCCGGGACGTGCTGGGCACGCGCGTGGCCTATCTCGCGGCGGTGGGCTCCCTGGCCCCCCTCGTAGGGCCGCCGCTCAGCTACCCAGCCAGCCAGGAGCCCGCCACACTTCCCTGGCTCTCCGATCTCCTTCCCCAGTTCACCTCGCCGCAGATGAGGTGCGTGGCGCTGGAGCCCGCGCAGAATGGCGGCGCGCTCTGGGCCATCCCGCTCTGGAGCGAGCGCGGCCTGATCGGTGTGCTCCTGCTGGGCGAGAAGCGCGACGGCGGACTCTACACCCAGGAGGAGATCGAGATCGCGGGTGCCAGCGGCGAGCGCCTCATTGACACCCTCGCCAGCACCCAGATGGCGCAGCGGCTCATGGCCCTCCAGCGCAAGCAACTCGCCGCCAGCCAGGTGCTGGACCAGCAGACGCGGCGCGTGCTGCACGACGATGTCCTGCCCTGCCTCCACACTGCCATGATCTCGATGAATGGGGCCTCGCCCGAGAGCGTCGCGCTACTGACAGATGCGCACCGCCAGATTTCCAACCTGCTCCACGACATGCCTACCTCCACCGCGCCCGAGGTCGGCCGCTGGGGGCTGGTCGGCGCGCTCCAGCAACTGCTGGAACATGAGCTGGGTCGCGCCTTCGACGAGGTGAGTTGGCAGGCAGAGCTCCGCGCCGAGCAGGCCGCCCGCACCATCCCCTCGCTGACCGCCGAGGTCATCTTCTACGCCGCCCGCGAGGTCATTCGCAACGCGGCCCGCTATGGGCGCGGCGCGGATAGCACGCGGCCCCTCCACCTGCGCGTGAGCGTTGAGTGGCGCGATGGTCTGGCGCTGCTTATTGAGGACGATGGCGTGGGCATGGAGCGCGTCGGCCCCTCCAGGGGCGGGAGCGGTCAGGGGCTCGCGCTGCACAGCACGATGATGGCCGTCATTGGCGGCGCGCTGCTCGCCGAGAGCGCGCCCGGCCGCTACACGCGCGTCACGCTCACCCTGCCACAGGGGGCGTGGTGACTCTTTCTGCCTGATCCCTTCCGCGCCTGCTCATCGTGGATGAGCCCACCGTGATTCTCTCGACGCATATTGTGGAGGACATCGCGACCACCTGCCACGCTCTAGCGGTGATGCATGGAGGGCAAATTCGTTTCAAGAGGAGTCCCGCCGCCCTGCTGCACGCCGCTGAGGGGCATAGCTGGGAACTGACACTGACGCCGGAGCAGCACCTTGGAGGAGGCCTACCTGATTCTGAGGGCAAATGAAGAAATCAAAAGCGGAACAAGCAAAAACTTCCAAAGGGACGCGCCCTGGCCCGTTCTTATTGAATCCGGCGGGTGAGCGCGTCCTTGTTGTGGACTGTGATGTAGCTGTTGTGATCCACTGAGATATAACGTTGATCCTTGTAGGTGACAAAGACCTGATTGACCCGCTTGCGCGAGGCTCCCACGAGGTCGGCAATATCACTCTGCGTCAGCCGAATGGGAATGAGGAGGTCGCCACTTGTCTGACTCTTGCCATACTTCTCGGCAAAGGCCAGGAGCTGGCGTGCCACGCGTCCATAGACATCCAGCGTCGCCAGTGCCTGAATCTGCTCGTTCGCCAGCCGCAGCCGATCCGAGAGGATGCGCACGAGATTGTTCGAGATGGCAGGAATGCGCTGGAGACACTCTTGAAAGGTGTGTCGGTTGATCCAGATCAGGGCCGACTCTTCCAGGGTCACAACGCTGGCGCAGCGCCCGGCACTGTCCAGCAGGCTCATCTCGCCCACCGTGTCCCCGGCACCCAGGAGGGCAATGATCACATCGGTGCCATCGGCCTGCTCCACATGGATTTTGACCGTGCCGCTCAAAATCACATAGACGACCTCGCCCGGCTGCTGGGCCGTGATGATATTGAACCCTGCCGGGACGGTTTTGCGGTAAACCCGCTCGCTCACCCAGGTAACCTGATCCGCCGTTAAGCCTCGGAACAGATCGACCTCATTCAGGAGAGACCAGTCATTGGACGTCCTCATGCTATTCCGCCTTCTAGTAGCCATCAACAATGTGTTCATAAATTATAGGGATTTGACCCCCTGGCTACCAGTTGCTCCGATTTGACCTGCGCGATGAACATTCGACCCATCCACGCGCAGTTTGCTCTTTGTCTTGCGCCGCGAGGTGGGTTGCTCGCTCTTGGTACCGAGGATGATCTCCAGCCCCTCGCGCGCCGCGAGCGTATTGGGGAAATAGCCCTGCGCCTGCCGCTCCATCGCGGCGACACTCTCATCATCGTATGAGGGGTCAAAGTGGAAGAGCGCCAGTTGCTTCACATTCGCGGCCCGTGCCACGGCGCAGGCCATGCTGGGCGTGGAGTGACCATAGCCCTGCGTGGTGGGGCAGCCGGGCAGCAGGCCCAGATAATGCTCCAACGTGTACTGCGAGTCATGGATGAGCAGGTCAGCCTCCTCGGAGAAGGTCGCCAGCCGCTGGTCGCCGCCCGCGTACCCCTCGGTGTCCGTCGCATACACCACTGTCTGCCCCCGCCACTCGATGCGATAGAACAGCACACCACTCGGGTGGGCATAGGAGCGTAGCACGCGAATCCTTACCTCATCCTCGTCCCGCTCGCCCTCCGGTGTTGTCCCGGACTGCACCCGCACCTCGCGCCCTATTAGAATCAGGTCGCGGTCCTGAAGCCGCCGCAGGGTGTTGCTCGCGCGCAGATCATCGTACGCCAGCGGAAAGTTCGGCGGAGCCATCGTTGAGGCCAGAATATCATCTGGGGAGTGCCCATTCAGCCCCGGCCCCAGAATCGTAAGTCGGGTCGTGCCAAGATAGAGCGGGGCAAAGAAGGGAAAGCCCTGTGTGTGGTCGTGGTGCATGTGGCTGAAGAGCATCAGCGCCCGCACCGGCTCCTCGGTCATCGCGGAGCGCCGCACCAACTCGCTGCCTAGCCCGACAACGCCCGTGCCGGCATCCAGGATGATAGTATGCTCCCCCGCCCGAATCTCGATGCACGGGGTGTTGCCGCCGTACCGCAGGGTGGCACTGCCGGGGACCGGATAACTGCCCCTCACGCCCCAGAATTTGATCCGCATCATGCTGTCCATTGCCGTTCTCCATCTCTTATGTGGGATAGTTCAATTATGCCAAAATTCAGAGAGAAACAGGTAGGAAATAGTTCACGCGTGGGGCGAGCATATCGTTACAATTTGTTCATCATCACTATTATTTTTTCTGCAACCCGCTGCATTGTGCCTCGTATAGCGCCGACATAACCAACAGTTCACCATCAATTAGAAGGAATAAACCATGACGACCTATCAGGAAACACCGCTTTACGAACAAGCTCCCATGCAGGAAGCCGTTTGCTCTGAGACAACATTGAACAAAGGACATCTGCTCGTTGGCATGGGAGCCTTCTTTCTGTTCGCGCAGATCATTCCCGGCAACATCTTTTTTCCCCTGGCCCTGATGGTCCTCGGCGTCTACCTCCGTCGCCAACAGAAGGGGGCAAGCCAGGAGCACAAGCTCACCAAGGGACACTTCTTTGTCGGGCTGGGAGCCTTCTTCCTGATGGGGCAGGTGATTCCGGGGAACCTTTTTGTGCCGCTACTGCTGATTGCCGGCGGTATCTATTTCCTCCGACAGCAGGGAAAAGCCACTGCCAGGTAAGCAAACTCAATCAAACAAAAAACCAGCCAACATGGCTGGTTTTTTGTTTGATATGACCTTGTAGCCTGGACCACTGACCTGTTTGGAAGAGTCATTGACAAGGTTTCGACGCCACCTCTATACTTCATTTGTCTTGTTTAGTGGGGGGTAATAAAAATGATAAAAGCCTTACTTCTAAAAAGTTTTAAAGTTCTTTGCTTCTGCCTTGTGGCTCTTTTACCCTCCTCACCCTCTATAATGTCACCCATGCAGGCGGGGTGGCTTCCTTATGATGCCGCGCACCTTCAAACGGGGGATATTATTTTCAGGCGTGGGATAAGTATGGCGAGTCGATTCATTTTGTCCGCCGATAGTCAATCCCCTTTTACTCATGCAGGGCTTATCCACAAGATAGAGGGCGAACCCTATGTTATTCATGTCATTGCAGATGAGCCCCCTGGGAGCGAGGATGTTGTCCGTGTAGAACCGCTGGAAATATTTTTAGGCCGAGACCGGGCCTCGCTCGCTGCGGTTTACCGGTTGCGTGAGGATCGAGATCACTATGCCGCCAGGGCAGTGGAGCTAGCGCTTTCTTATGTGAATGAACGACTTCTCTTTGATGCCGATTTTGATCTCCGTACCACCGATAAACTCTATTGCACTGAACTTGTTTGGCGTGCTTATCTTGGAGTGGGGATTGATCTGGTGAATGGAGAGTTTGACACGCTCTCTCTTCCTTTTAATAAAGGCACCTATCTGTTGCCCTCTCGATTATTACAAAGCCCCTGGTTACAGCAGGTGGTTGAACTGAATTTCTCAGAAGGAGGGTAATGATGAGGCTATAAAGAGATAAATCTATGCTGATTCGCCTTAAACTAAATTCTTAGATACAACAGGAGTTTGTAATGAACGTGAAGAACTGCCTCTTCCTTATCTTGCTCTCTCTAAGCCTTCTGATGACAGGATGCGGTTTTTTTGCATCAGGCCCAGGTCAAACAGTGGAAAACTTCTACCGTTCCGTAGAGGAAGGCAACCTTGATGACGCGACCGCGCTCCTGTCGAGTCGCCTTGTTTCCACCATTGGGGCTAGTAAGATAAAACAGGGGTTGGCACAGCAAACCCAGACAATTAAAGATAAAGGGGGAATCGAGTCTATCTCAGTCGATAGTGAAGAGGTGACGGGCGAGATTGCTCAGGTGACGACGACCATCACCTATGGCAATGGAGAGACCGGGACTGAAACGGTTAATCTCATGAAAGAGGATGGGAGCTGGAAACTTGATCCTCAAAAGTAGTAATGTTTCGCAAATAATAACGGTTTATTAGGAGAGAGCCATGACCGCCCCGATTGCGCCTGATATTCCCCTGGTCGATCTGCACCGCCACCTGGATGGGAATGTGCGTCCCGCCACGATTCTCGACATTGCCCGGCAGCATGGCATTGCCCTGCCCGCTGACAATGTGGAGGCGCTACGTCCCCATGTCCAGATTGTGACCCCTGAGCCCAGCCTGGTGGGCTTTCTCTCCAAGTTCCACTGGTTGCGAGAAGTTTTCGTGGACCTGGAGGCCATCGAGCGCATCGCCTACGAGAATCTGGAGGACGCGGTTCGGGAGGGGATTGACTATATCGAACTGCGCTTTAGCCCGGCCTTCATGGGAGAGCGCTACAACCTGCGTACCCAAGAGGTGACCGGTGCCGTCTGCCAGGCGGTACGCGCGGCGCAGGGACGGCTGCCCGTCATGGCAAAGCTCATCGTCATCATGTCGCGCCATCAGGGTGAGGAGCGCTGCTGGGAGGAGTTGGAGGCCGCCATCGCCCATCACTCGGAGGGTGTCGTAGCCGTGGACCTCGCCGGTGATGAGGCCCACTTTCCTGGCAGTCGCTTTCGCCGCCACTTCGAGCGGGTGAAGGAGGAGGGGTTCCGCATCACCGTTCATGCTGGGGAGGCGGCTGGGCCGGAGAGTGTGCGGCAGGCCATTGAGGAGCTGGGAGCGGAGC
>JACCSL010000313.1 GCA_013812995.1 Ardenticatenales bacterium
GGCCATCGCGGCCAGCAAGCGCGCCAAGCAAGAGGTCGGCGCGGCGTAAAAGAGCGTTATAATGAGGAAATTGATTCTGAAGGAGGAACAGATGCAACAGCAACCCCAATCCACGCTGGAGGTGATCTATGAGAACTGGCGGGGCTATCATGAAAAGCTGTGCACCTGCATCGCACCGCTGACGAATGAGCAACTCTTGCTGCAACCTGCCGCGCGGCTGTGGCCGTTGGGGCAGATGGTGCAGCACATCATTTCGGTGCGGGCGGGGTGGTTCAGCGGCACGCTACAGGATGACGACGAAGCGATGACCGCGTACATGATGTGGGGCCAAAGGGATTCACCAGCCCGCAGCGCGGTGGAACTGGTGCGCGGCCTCGATGAGACATGGGCCTTCATCGAAGCCCGATTGCAGCGCTGGACCCCCGACGACTGCGCCAGAACCTTCCCGGATGAATGGGACGGCGAGGTGTACGAGGTATCGCGCAGTTGGGTAATCTACCATGTGATGGAACACGATCTGCATCATGGCGGCGAAATCTCGTTGATCCTTGGCATCCACGCTCTGCCCGCCCTCGATCTTTGATCTTCCTATCGCATGTTAGACCTGCTGCCCCTACACCGCGACGTAGCTGCGCTCGCGGTTCAACTTCGTGGTTTTACGCTCATCCACCGGGCGCTCCCGCGTCGCCTCCGGGGGCTGGCGGAAGGTAAAAAAGCCATCCGTTCGCCTGGCCCAGGCATCCACCGTTGCCACCTCCGTGAACGCGGCCTTGACCGTCAGCGCACACTCATACCAATCCCCCTGGAGCCGCGCCGTGTCCGTGATCTCGAAGACCAGCGCCTGGGCGCTGCTGGGCGCATGTTTCTGATCCGCCACCATCCACTGCTGAGACTCAGAAGAGCGGTAGAGGACATAGGAGCTTGGCAGGCGATAGAAGTCCCGTAGTTCGGCCTGCTGGTAGGCAACATACAAATCGTTGCCGGTGGGCGAAACCACCCGGTTGGTCCAGCCGCCGCGCCCCATCAGGAACGCATTGAGGGGCACGGGGGCACCCTCGCCCGTTTCCGGGTGGGTCACCGCGACGGGTGTCAGCCCGGTCGTGCTCCAATCCACTGTGGGGGACTCTGCGGTCGCGGATACCAGATGATGGCTGCCGTCCGACGCGTCCAGCCCCAGCCCCCACTCTATCTCTGTGAACTGCGATGCCGCCTCCGCCGGGAGATTCAGCTCGGCCAGCACCGTATCGTCATTGTTCGAGATACGATTCAGCAGCTCACGCCCTTTCTTCTCCGTCAGCGGCGACCCCCCGGCCTCGCTATAGCGGGACAATTGCACCACCGGCGATGTCGTGGCGCGCGTGCTGGGGGGAGGAGGAGGTGCGCCGTGCAACAGCCGGTTCACGGCCTGGTTGCCAATCTGGCGCTGGAGCTGGAGAACATCCATCGGGCTAAGCGCTGTCGGGTCGAGGCGGGCGCGCTGGAGCGTCTCTGCGGCAGGCGCGGCATTGTCAGGGGAGAACGAAGACTCAGTGGAAGCGGACTCATGAGCAGGGAGCGTGCTCTCATTGTCGCGTCTGCGTGTATTGCGAGGTCGAGGCATCCTACACTCCTTTATGGCTCAAATGGGAAGACAGCATCGTTTGAGGGCGATGAATGAATGCTCAAAGCGTAATAACTTTACAACTCCCTGTCAATCCCCAATTGTGCTTTCCCAGGGCTTCTCAAAAGCACCACCAGGAGGCGAAGCGCCTCCTTCACGGGAGAAGAAACGCTGAGGTTTCTTAGGAGTCGGACCCGACCTGTGGAGGGAGGCCCTCTCCCCGGCTTTCAGCCGCCCCTCTCCCGATTTCGGGAGAGGGGACACGGAGCGAAGCGACGTGGGGGTGAGGGCTCGCATGGCACGCTTCCCGCTCTTCCATACCACAAATTCCGTCAGAAGCAGGAACTCGCTGGATAAAGCTGCCGAATCCACCCGGCGCGCACGGGCAGCGGTACCGCCGTGACCTCGGGCGAGTCGTAGACAATCACGCTCACCTGCTCCATCTCCGCCAGGGCTGTCTCGATCAGAAACTGATGCCCCCGATGGAGCGGGGCAAACTTGCCAAGCGTGAGGCCATGGGTGCGGCTCACTCGGTTGCCATCAGCGGGCGGGCTTCCAGGCGCGCCGTCATCGTGCGGCTCTGCCACCAGAGGAAGAAGCACTCCACCACCATCGAAATCGTCACCGCGCTGGCAGCCAGAATCGCGCCGGGCACCGCGAACAGCCGGGGCAGCCCGACCATCAGCGCCACCAGCACCGCCATATTCAGTGCCACCGCCACGCTGATAAGCTGCGTCTTCTTGCTGTGAATCAGCACGCCGCGCTGCCAGGAGAGCGCCGCGTTCAGGCCGGGCACCAGCACCAGGATCAGCGTCGGCCAGACAGCCATCTGTGCCAGCTCCTCGGTCAGCCCGGAGATGTTGCGGTACCAGAGCATCGCGCCGGGGGTCGCAGCCAGCAGGAAAAAGGCCCCGCTGGAGCCCAGCGCCAGGGTCCAGGTGAAGCGTCGCAGCACCGCGTAGGATTGCGCATCCTTGAGGAGCGCGACCACCACCTCCTGATAGGCAATCCCGAAGCTGCGCCCGATGAACACCAGCGACGTGACCACGGGCCAGATCGCGAGGGACTTCACCGGCAGCGGGGCGCTGCTGAGCCCGAAGGCCAGGATGGGCGAGGCAACCATCGTGATGAGCGTGCTGAGCGCGAGCGGTGCATAAAAGTGTAGGAGTCGGGACCAGGTCAACTGCTCCGCCTCCTCCGTTACCACCCCCAGCTTCTGCGAGATGAGCGGGCGCGCCAGCAGCCACGCCGAGAGCGCCCCCACCGTCACCGCCACGCTGAGTGCCACGCCGCCCACGTAGGCCCCCTGCCAGCGCGCCAGAATCAGTCCCGTTCCCAATACGAAAATCGTCGCGAGAAGCCGCACGATAATCACGATGGTCACGCGCTTGGGATGGCCCAGCCGGATCATTACCCCCTCCAGCAGGCGACGGTAGGCAATCATCGCGGTCCACGGCGTCATCAGCAGGAACGCGACGCGGCTCGTCTCAATGATTCCTTCTTCCGGCACCCCGATCCATGAGCGCAGGATGTGCGCGTAGAGCGGCGAGAAGCCAAGCAGCAGGTGCAGCACCGTGGAGAGTAGGGAGAGAATGTGGGTGAAGGTCATCAGCCGCTGGTATGCCTGGCGGTGGGTGGCCAGCGCGGTCCCGGCGGTCAGCAGCATGATCACCGGGCTCTCGATAATCAGCGCGAGGGAAAAGGTCAGGCCGAAGGCGGCCAGGTTCTTCTCGATCTCCGGCAGGCGCGAAACCGCCGCCGTGATGGAGGGTTGCTCGGCTGACATAATCAGCCACATCGTCGCCAGCGGGAGCCAGAACCAGAAGATATCGGACGGGTGGAGAGTGCTTTTATTAGTCATGCTAAGAATGGTACTGGGCCTTGTTTAAAAAACAAATTGGCCACCAAATAGCCCCTATGCTATAGTGGATTTCCTGAACAGTTGACCTCTCAACTATAAGGAGGTGTCTCCACCCCGCAACGACCTTCGCTTTCTCGTACCCTCGCCACACGCTCCACCTCTTGTTTTTTATCCGACTACCACATGAACGGAGAGGTTCGATGACTCCCAGAGACCACCGAGGCAGGTTGGTCCATGTCGTGGCGCTGTTTGCGCTGCTGTTCCCCATGTTTGCGGCTCTGCTGCCGCCCCGCCTTGCCTTTGCCGATCACACCCCAACGCCCACGCAGGTAACGGCAGCGGGGTCGTTCCAGAGCGAATTAGGCTGTTCCAGCGACTGGGATGCTGCCTGCGCGCAGAGTTCGCTTCAGGATAGCGACAGTGATGGCATCTATACCTTTGAAACCACCGCTATTCCCGCTGGAAACCATGAGGCCAAAGTTACCATCAATGGCAGTTGGGATGAGCACTACGGTGCCGGAGGAGAAACACCTGGCAACAATATTCCTTTCTCCGTTCCTGCGGCGGGAACACTGGTAACATTTAGCTACACCCATGCGACCCACGTTCTCACCATCACGGTGGAAGATACCGGGGCGGGGCACGACAACAATATTTTCTGGGATGATCTCGGCCACGACAGCCGCGACGCGCTCTACCGCACCCCCGGCGGCGCGGTGGAGGCCAACACGCCCGTCACGCTGCGGCTGCGCGCGGCCAGCGGCGACCTGACGGCGGCTCAACTGCGTCTCTGGAATGACCTCAACGATGCACAGCAGCTCCTCAATATGACGCTCGTGGCGGACGATGGCAGCTACGAGTGGTGGGAGGCCACGGTCCCGGCGAGCGCGGAGCCGACCATCTATTGGTACCGCTTCATCGCCATTGATGGGACGGCCACGGCCTACTACGAGGACGACGCGGGCCGCACCGGCGGCTGGGGCATGGTCTCTGCCGAGAGTGCGGACCGCAGTTGGCAGCTCACCGTGTACGATCCCACCTTCACCACCCCCGACTGGGTGAAGAACGGGATCATGTACCAGATCTTCATTGACCGCTTCCGCGACCAGGTAGTGGGCAACAACACAAGCTCCGGCAGCTTCTTCTACGACACGCCGGAAGGCACTATCACCCGCTCGAACCAGGCCAACTGGAATGAGCCAGTCTGCGACCCCCGCGACAATAGCTCGGCCTGCCCCGGCAAGTACAGCGAGAACTTCTATGGGGGAGACCTCCAGGGCATTATCTCGAAGCTCGACTACCTATCGGACCTCGGGGTAACGGTGCTCTACCTCAACCCGATCTTCGAGTCGCCCTCGAACCACAAGTATGATACCACTGACTACAGCAAGGTCGATGACAGCTTCGGCGGGACCGTGGTCTTCCAGGAACTGGCAGCGGCGGCCCACGCGCGCGGCATGAAGATCGTCCTGGATGGCGTTTTCAACCACACCTCCTCCGACAGCATCTACTTTGACCGCTACCAGCGCTTCTCTCAGAACGGGGCCTGCGAGAGCACAGACAGCCCCTACCGCGACTGGTACTACTTCAAGTCCCCCAACTCGGCTGGCATGGGCGAGTGTGCGGGGGATACCACCTACGAGTCCTGGTTTGGCTTTGACAGCCTGCCCAAACTGCGCGCCAACGAGGAGGAAGCGCGCAACCTGATCTGGGCCGGTGGACCCAACGCGATTGCCCGGTACTGGATGCAGTGGGCCGACGGTTGGCGGCTCGATGTTGGGGGCGACGTGGACCCCGGCCTCACCAACAGCCCCGGCAACGACTACTGGGAAGGCTTCCGCGACGCCGTTCATGAGACAAAGCCCAACGCCTACATCGTTGGGGAAGAGTGGGGCTTCGCCACCGCCTGGACCCTCGGCCAAGAGTGGGACGCGACGATGAACTATCAGACCAGTTCCGCCATCCTGAGCTTCTGGCGCGACGAACCCTTCCGGGACAACGACCACAACAGCGGCAGCTCCGCAGGTGAGCTGACCCCGCTCACGCCGTCGCAGTTGGACGAGCGGCTGCACAACATCGCCGAGCGTTACCCGCCAGAGGCGCTACAGGCCATGATGAACCTTCTGGGGAGCCACGACACCAGTCGGCCCCTCTTCATGCTCGACCACAACACGGACCAGAACAACCCGGCACTCTACCAGAGCCCCACCTACGACTGGAGCGATGCCATGACCCGGCAGCGGGGAGTGGTGCTTCTTCAGATGACACTGCCGGGCGCGCCCACCATCTACTATGGCGACGAGATCGGCCTGGTTGGGCCGGTGGCCTGGGATGGGACACAGTGGCAGGACGACCCGTACAACCGCCAGCCCTACCCTTGGCTGGACGCGAGCGGGATCCCCTTCTACACCCACCTGCGCACGCAGGCGGGGCAGGACGCGATGAAGAATTACTACACCCTGCTCACTACCGCGCGCAACGCGCACCCCGCGCTTCGCACGGGCAGCTTTGACACCCTGCTGCTGGACGACACCAACGATGTCTACGCCTACGGGCGCAAGCTGGCCAACAACTCCGACGCGGCCATCGTCATCGCGAACGGCTCGGCGAGCGCACGGAACGTGACCCTGGACCTCAGCGGCTACCTGCCCGTGGGGGCACCGCTGACGAATGTGCTGGCAGGCAACGCAAGCTACACCATCCCGGCGGACGGCGAGATTGTTCTGTCCGTTCCCGCACATGGGGGAGCGCTCCTGGTTCTGACAGGCGGCGCGACGCAGCCGCCCATGACCGTCACCGGCCTTAACGTGACGGACGAGCAGAGCCGGAAAGTTAGCCTCGCCTGGACGGCGGCGAGCGATGCGACGAGCTACGACATCTACCGCAGCCTCGTGAGTGGTGGCGGCTACAGTCTCATCGCGAACACGGACGTCCTCACCTACACCGACACGGGGCTGACCAACGCCCAGCGCTACTACTACGTCGTGGTGAGCCGCAACGATAGCACCGGGCTGACGGGCAATGCCTCCAACGAGGTCGTTGCGATCCCGCACCACGATCTCTCCTCGGCCTGGTACAACCTCCAGTGGCCGCCCGAGATCACCCACACCATCAGTGCCCTGACGCCGACCGCGACCATCTACGGTCAGCTCTACATCGACGGCGTCACAGTGGAGGCCGGGCCAGCCGATGGGATTATTGCCCAGGTGGGCTATGGCCCCGTGGGCAGCGCGCCGAGCAGTGCCGAGTGGCGCTGGGAGGCGATGACCTTCAACGCCAATGTGGGGAACAATGACGAGTATCAGGGAACGCTGCTGCCCGACATGGTGGGTGAGTATCTCTACACCACCCGCTACAGCAGCGACGGCGGCGCGACGTGGTACTACACCGACCGCGACGGTCCGCCCTACAGCGAGGATCAGGCGGGGCGACTGCACGTTGTTGCGAGCAGCGACACGACCGCGCCCGCCGCACCCACCTCGTTAGCGCTGATAGGCACGACCGCCAGCAGCATCAGCTTTAGCTGGATGGCCAGCAGCGCAACGGACCTCGTGCAGTACGAGATCTACCGCAAGCTGGCAGGCGAGTCCACCTATACCCGCATTGCCACGGTGGAGGCGGACATGACCAGCTACACCGATAGCAGCGTGACCACCAACGAGACGTACGATTACTACGTCGTGGCGGTAGATAGCAGCTTCAACCGCTCCGCCGCCTCCAACACCATCCGCGCCAAAGCCGAGCCGCGCATGGTCAACCTGACCATCAACGTGACGGTGCCCAGCTTCACCAGGGGCACGGTCTACATCGTTGGGAACAACCCGGCCATCGGCAACTGGAACCCCGGCGCAATCCCGATGACGCCTACGGTTGGCACGCCCAACCAGTGGACCATCTCGCTCTCCGTTCTGGACGGGAGCGCGCTGGAGTACAAGTTCACCCGTGGCAACTGGGAAACCGTGGAGAAAGAGGCCGACGGGAACACCGAGATTCCCAACCGCAAGCTCACGGCTGCCTTCGGGACCAACGGCACCCAGACGAACAGTGCTCTCGTCAGGAACTGGCGCGACCCCATCGTGGTCAGCCATACACCCGCCGAGGATGCAACCAACGTGGCGAGTACCAGCGCCATCTCGGTCACCTGGAGCCAGCCGATGTCTCTGGCGAGTGACTTCACTGTGAATGGCCCCGAGGGAGCGATCAGCGGCACCCTTAGCTACATCACGGCGACGGCGACGCTGCTTTTCACGCCGCTACAACCGTTGCGGCGAGGCACCGTCTACTCCGTCATCGTGGCGGACGAGATGGACGCGGGCGGCGATGTGCAGCAGGTTCCGAAGCAATGGACTTTCCGCACCGGCGGCTCGACGCTTCTCCTGCCCATCATGGCCCACCGACCCACGCAGATTTCGCAGCAGGGCAGCGCCTCAGCAACGAACAAAGCCATAGAGCCCATACAGCGTTAGCGGCAGGCTCTTACCACTGGCCTTCGGCCAACCCCCTCGCTCGATGTCGAGCGAGGGGGTTTTCTATTTCCCCGTCGGGTCTAGCACACGTCCCGCGAACAGGAGTGTGCCCGTTGCGTTGTCCCGAATCAGGAAGAGAAACGGACGGTCCACCGTCACTTCGAGGTCCGGAATCATGGCGCTGGTCTCTGCCATAACGACGGCGGTGGCAGCGGCCGCTTCCGTGCCCTCTTCATCCACCGCGACGAACGCCTTGTGAATCACCTCGCTGATGACCAGGTTGCGCGTCCCATCCATCCCCGAGAAATCGGCCTGGCTCGCGCTGAAGGCAGAGGGCATTCCCAGGTTGCTCAGCGCCTCCGACAGCGCAAACTCAGACTCGTAGGTGAATTTCGGCAGCGTGAGCGCCATCGACTGATGCTCAAGCCCCTGCACCATCTCATCCACGCGCGCCGCGTCGATGCTTTCCTCAAAGCTCTGAAAGTGATCTTCCGCAGGCAGCAGAACGATCATCGCCATATCGCTTCCGGCATAGGGAAGCTCGATGATCTGGTAACCCTCGCCCGCGCCATACCGAAAGCTTCCATCCTGGTGCATCATCGGGACCGTCACCTCACCCCCCTCCAGAAGATGAAAGGGGCCATCGCGCGTCTGAGCCTTGTCGAAGGGAGCTTGCCACTTACCATAAAAATAGATCGCGTTGGTCAGCACAAGCCTCGTGCTCTCGTCCAACACGCCGGGCGGAATCAGATTTTCGATCTTCTCCTCGGTTTGCTCGCTGACCCAGGCGTTGATGCTCTTGCGGGCCGCTTCAGAGTCGCTTTTAAAATCCAACAGCCGCATTCCCGCGCCATACTGCGTCGCCAGCAGATCGAGGAACTCGGGGAGAAAGGTGTACTCCTTCTGACCCCAGAGCGCGTTGGCGATGTTCAACCGGAAACTTTTTTCTTCGCTGGCGTCGCCCTGCTCGACGAGGTCCAGCGTCACCCGATTGAAGGCGGGGTGCAGCCGCGCCTCGGGCAGCGTGAAATGCAGCGTCTCCGCCATCTCCTGCGCGGTCTGGCCGCGTGCGCCCGCGTGGGTCATCGCCAGGGCCAGGGAGATACTGTAGGGCGAGTAGAAGAGATTCCCCGGCTCATCGCGCACCGCGCCATACAATTCCCAGGCGAACTCGTGATTGCCAGCGGCCAGTTCCGTCAGATCATCTTCGGCCACCTGCGGGGCCTGCTCGCGGGGCTTCTCCGACTGCACGCGCGCCACCGCCTGCGAGTTGCCCGTGGTGCCACAGCCTGTGAGGAACCCCGCGACAGGGAGCAGAACCAGCATGACCCATATCCATAACTTGCTAGACATTTTTTCTCCTTTTGAGGGCTATTTGCGACTATCTGACAGACAAACGCCCAACTTTCCCTCAAAGTTCCCTGTTTTCTGCTTCTGTCACCACATTGACGCCACTTCAAGGGACTCTTATACTGCCCTGGTCACGCTACCACTTAGCATCAGGAGTTGTTTCATGAGCCACCCCCATCGTGGCCCGGGCTTTTTGCTCTGGCTGAGTCGTCTGGCCGTGTTGTTGCTGCTTGGCTATATCCTGCTTGCGTGTGCCCCTTCCGCTGCCGCGCCCACAGCCGTGCCGGAGGAAGAGCTATCCCTGGTCATCTCGATTCCTAACGGGCCTTCTACTTTAGATGCTCATGCTGCCACGGGGAGCGGCGAAAGCGATATTATGGATTTTATCGGGGCTACCCTGGTGGGGCTGGATGCCAAGGGTGAGATCGTTCCATACTTGGCGGAAAGTTGGAAGCAGTCGGAGGATGGACTGACCTGGACCTTCACTCTCAAATCGGGCATCACCTTCCAGGATGGTACCCCTTTTACCGCGCAAGACTACGTCTATACCTTTGACCGGGCTCGGAACCCCGAGCTGGGCGGGGCAGCAGCAGAGTTTTTGGGGCCAGTTATCAGCTATTTGGCTCCCAACGATACCACCCTGGAGATTACCCTCGCAGAGCCATTTTTTCCCTTCCTTAGAAATCTGGGGTTCGCCCATCTCATGCCCTTATCACAGGCGGAGGTGGAGCGTCAGGGGGAAGCCTATGGTCGACACCCTATGAGCGTGGGTCCCTATCGCCTGACAGAGTGGCGCGATGACGATACCATCGTTCTGGAGCGAAACCCCGATTTTCACTGGGGACCCACCTATGCGCCACAGGAAGAGTATGCGCTGGACCGCGTTGAATTTCGCGTGATTCCCGATCCGTCGGATCAGTTGGTGGCCCTGGAAGCGGGTGAGATCGACCTGCTACAGTTGGATCCGCTGCACATGCGGCAGACGCAGCCGCTGCTGGGGGAGTACAACATTTTGGAGTACGTGCTGGCTGGGGCGGCCCCGATGGGGGCGTTCAATGTTCAGGCGGCTCCTGTGGATGACGAGCGAGTGCGCCAGGCGATCAACCTGGCGGTGGACCGCGAGGGGGTGCTCCAGGCCGTGGCGCGGGGCGAGGGAGAGGCACAATGCGGCCCGCTCTCTTCCTCCGTGGCCGGGTATTGGAGCGGGGTAGAGGATTTCGGCTGCGACTTTGACGTGGAGCGTGCCGAGGCGCTGCTGGAGGAGGCAGGGTATGTGCAGAGAGAAGATGGGGCCATGGCGCGGGACGGCGAACCCCTCGTGCTTTCGATTATTGCGACACCGGATCACAAAGCCACCGCAGAGTTTATTAAGGAGCAGTTAGGGGAGGTGGGTGTCCAGGTCGAGGTAGAAACCCCGGAAAATTTCGGCGAGAGGCTGTTTTCAGGGGAATATAACCTGGCCCTCTTCGATATCATCTATTCTGAGGCAGATATCCTCTACCTTCTCTATCACTCCACTGATTTTCTATTTCCGGTGAGCCATTCGACCAATGCCGAACTCGATGCGTTGCTGGAACAGACCCGCTCGCTTCAGGACCCCGAGGCCCGCCAGGAGGCGGTCAATCAGGCGCAGCAGTATATCATGGAGCACGCCTACATGCTTCCGCTCTACACCCCTAGACGCCAGGTGGCCGTCAGCCAGGATATAAAGGGCCTGCTACTCCGCCCGGATGGCAGTATTCTCTATGAAGGGATCTCCCACGGGCCGTAAAAGCATTCGCTCTTTTGGGGGCTCCGTGG
>JACCSL010000321.1 GCA_013812995.1 Ardenticatenales bacterium
GGCCATCGCGAAGAAGAGACGGTCTTTTTTAACCAGAACATACCCCGCGCGCCCCGAACCGACAAAGTAGTGCTCATCCTCGCTGCTCATCCCATTGAAGTCGAACCAATCCTGAAAGGCCCTGGCCGCCTCTGCACTATCAAAGGAGCGGTCCCAGACGAATTCCTGGAGGTAGATGCCTCGCTCCCCATTCGTGAGGTAGAGGAACTGGTCCCCATCCCACCCCTTGGCGGCCTGCTCCGCTGTAATAAACTCCAGATTGTACTGTTGGAGCAGAAGCAGGAGCCCCAACTCGCCACTCGTGTCTCGTATGCCCTCGTGCCAGCCCTCGCCTATTTTTTCCGGGAGCCCTTCAGGGAGCGTGACGGTGGTAGGTTCGTCGGCAGGATACTGTTCCGGGTGGAGAATCTGCTCGGTGGAGCGAGGCGGCGACGCCCAGATAGCCTCCATGCTCCCCCAGCCACCCTCCAGCTGCGTTTCTTGCACGAAGGCCAGCCCCTCGATGTAGGGAAAAGTAAATTCGCTCCGCACATAGTAGGGCGACGCGGCCAGGGCTGCCGTGTTGACCGAGGGTAGCAGGTCCAGCAGGTCGTCAATCTCGTTCATGCTCGTGTTGTTGATAAGATAGAGGAGTGTCAGCCATTGCGCGTCGCCCTCGACCAGGGAGCGATAGGCCACCGCCTCATCATGGTTCATCTGTCCCTCACCCAGGGCTCCCAGGCCATAGTGCTGATCCTGGAGCGCATGGGTGTACTCGTGGATGAAGACCATGCGGGTTTCCAGGTCCAGCGGCGCGTTCCCGGTATCATCGCTGATGAGGTAGAAGGTGGCCTCTGCCGGGTCGTAGAAGCCAGCGATGTGGTTGCTATAGAGTTCCAGCGACAGCTCCAGCAGATTCATGTTTTCGGGGATCACCCGCAGGAGCTTGAGCATCTGCTCCTCCGCTTTGATCGCCTCGGTGTTCATACCCGCCATGTCTTGCAGCATCTCCTGGCGGAGCGTTGGCTGATCCTTGAAGGCAAAGGGTACCGTCTGCTTGGTACCCAGCTCGCGCAGCTGCTCAGCGGCGCGCACCAACTGCGCGCGTTGCTCCTCCAGGTTTCTGGCCTCGGATTCCAGGGTCTGGTGGGTAAAGAGAAGCCCGGAGAGTAGGGGTTCGACTTCTGCAAGGCTCGTGAAGCCGGTCGCGTGGAGCATGAAGATACCCGTTGGACGGAAAATCAACCAGCCGACCCCGTCCTCCGTGCCCATAATCACCGCCGGGTTGCGCGCCACCTCTACCACATCGGCGTCTTGGGGGATGGCAATGCCGATGTCCTCATGGATGACCGCCAGCCCCTCGTAGGGCGAGACCTTGAGCAGGAAATTGACAAAGCTGAGCGTGGAGGGCGGATACTCAGAGGAGAGGCCCAGCACCACCAGCTCCATCTTTTGCGCCCCGCTGGCGGAGGTCAGGGCAACCAGGGGGATACCGTCGCCATTAAACGCAGGGCCTGACGGGCCGAAGCCCCAGCCGCTGTTGGGCCGCTGCCACCAGATTCCAAAGCCAGGATGGTTGTACGCCTCGTCCGTCTGGGAGGCGGTGGAGGTGGGCAGGGGTGTGGGGCGGGGCGTTGAGGTCGCGGTGGGGGGAGCCGCCGTCCAGGTGGGCGGACGCGTGGGAAGCCCCGCCAGGGAGGCTACCTGGTCGATGGCTCCCGTATCCCCGCCGAGCCAGGAGAGGCCAGCGATAGTGCCGCACACGAGTAGAAAGACGGCGCTCACGACTGCCGCCCAGAAGGACGTGCTTCGCTCGGTAGCCTGGCTCTTGATGGGCTCCGGGGCCTTGACCGTCTCTGTCAGGGCCTTGCGACGCGGATACTCGCGGCCCGTGGAGGGCGGCTTGATGAGGAGCGGCTCGTTGTCTGCGCCATCCAACCAGCTGGGGAGCGCCGCCTCAGGCATCTCCAGAAAGGGCTCGGGGTCAAGCTCTTCTTCAGGGTCGCTCTCTGGCTCGGGTCTGGCGTAGGCCACGCTCGGTGCTGGAGCAGAGGGAACCTCCAGCATCCAATCGGGGATGTCGGGCAGGGTGGACTCGCTGGCCTGGGGCGACGAATAGTTTTCAAACCAATCGGGAATATCCGAGTCGGGCACATTGTCGGTGGGCGTTGATGGAACAGGCGCGGGCGGCGGGCTGGGGCGCGGCGGCTCCTGCGCTTCCTCCTGGAGCCAGCGGGGCAGGGGCGGCGCATCCAGCGCGGCCAGAGCGCGGCGTGCCTCGACGAAGTCGGGGGCGTAGCGCAGGGCGCGCTCGTAACTCTCTCGCGCCTTGGCGCGATCCCCCTCCTCGGCGAAGGCGCGACCCAAGGTATACCATGCCTGCGGGTTCCGATGATTTTCTTGAAGGGCCGCAACGGCTTCCTGGCGATTCATCTCAATTACCTTAATCGAAAGCCAGGTTGACGACCCTGGAGCGTCAAATAAGTAGATTCAAAAGAATAGCACATCGCAAAAGGTGGCGTAAAGCACCCAATGGCCTTATTCTTCTGCGCTATGCATCACCTGACCACCCGCGCCCTCCTGCTACTCCTGCTGGCCGTGCCCCTGTTCATCGCTGCGACTTTCGTGCGGCCCCTGCTAGCCCTCGCGATTGGCTATGTGCTGCTGATGGTGGGCGCGATGGTTCTGGATGCCTTCCGCGCCCCGCGCGCGGCTGCCATTGAGGTCGAGCGACGCAACGATTCCAAGCTATCACTCGGCGCGGACAATCCCATCTTTCTCCATGTCCGGGCTCGCCTGCCCCGCACTCTGCCAGTGGTCGCGCGGGATGAGCCACCCGACGAGTACGATGTGAGCCAGCGCCTGCTGGAAGGGGAGGTGCGCCCCGGCCAAACCCTCAGTCTGCGCTACACCGTGACGCCCCACGCGCGCGGCGACTACGCCTTCGGCAATGCCACGCTGCGCTGGCCGGGCCCGCTGGGGTTGATCGTCCGGCAGCACACCTTTGCCCTGGCAGCGCCGGTCAAGGTCTACCCCAACCTGCTGGAGGTGCGGAAGTACGATCTGCTGGCCCGCACCGGACGGCTCCAGGAGTTGGGGCTCCGGCGGGCGCGCGTGTTCGGGCGCGGCACCGAGTTCGAGCGGCTGCGCGAGTACACCCCCGACGACGAGTTCCGCCAGATTTCATGGAAGGCCACGGCGCGGCGGGGAAAGCCCATTGCCATCGAGTACCAGACCGAGCGCTCACAGACCGTGATTGCGCTGCTGGATGCGGGGCGGCTAATGCGCGCCCCCATCGGCCCACTCGCCAAGCTGGACTACGCCATCAACACGACGCTGCTCCTGGGCTATGTCGCAGGGCTGCGCGGCGATTACGTTGGCAACCTGGTGTTCGCCGACGAGGTGATGAGCTACCTGCCGCCGAAAAGCGGGCGGGCGCAGTTTCACCGGCTGCTGGAGGTGCTCTACAACATCCACAGCCAGCCCACCGTGCCCGACTACCGGCGGGCCATTGCCTATCTCAAAGTCAGGCGACCCAAGCGGGCGCTCGTCGTGCTCTTCACGGACCTGGCCTCTGGCAGTGACCTGTCGGAGCTGGTCAGCGCGATGGCCTCGTTGCGGCCCCGCCACCTGCCAATGGTCGTGACGATGAATGATCCGGGGGTACTGGCACTGGCCCAGCAGGATGCAACGAGCAGCGCGGCTGTCTACGAGCGCGCCATCGCCGAGCAGCTTTTAGATGAGCGTCGCCTGGTCCTGGATCAACTGGAGCAGCGCGGCATCCTTACCATCGATGTCCCGGCGTCCAAGCTCACCACAGCGGTCATCAATCGCTACCTAGTGCTCAAGGCAAGGGGTCTGCTATAAGGGGGAACTCCGGGAAGCAACACCATGATTCGAGATAAAAAGTTCGCCGTGCTACCTTTCTGGATCTACTCAACCTCCGTGCTCTCCCAAAGTCGCCCGTGGCTGGGGGCGGTTGGCCTCTTCCTGGCATTCGGGCTTGGCTGTATGATGCGGTTTCATGGGACTTTTGTGGATGAGGGAGACAATCTGGCCGTCGGGCATCTCCTCCAGGAAGGGCACGTTCTCTACCGTACCCTTTTTTCCCACCACTTTCCCTTCCCTTACTACTGGCTGGCTGCCGCGTTCGCCCTCCTGGGGCCAACCGTAGAGAGCGCGAGACTTTCGTTGCTGCTCTTTCAACTATTGGCCTTTGGGCTCACCATGTACACCTCTCGCCTTTATCTCGCGATTGGCCTGCTTGCGGTGACCTGGAATAGTGTGGCGCTCTTCAGTTTTGGAAATATGGCGATCTACCAGAGCTTCAGTGCGATCACCCTTGTCCCCATTTTCGTGCTCACCTTTATCACGATTCACTGGCAACGTCCGCTTGATGGCAAGAGTCAGCTGACATTTGCTCTCTTCGCGACTATCGGCTTGCTCACCAATCCCCTGCTAGTGTTTCCCATTGCCCTATCCCTGCTTTTCCTGTTCCTGGCGAGGCGATATAAAGAAGCGTCGGCCATCATAGCAATGATGAGCTTTGGCGGTGGCCTCTATCTGTCCTATTTGATTCTGACGGATAGCCTGCTTGATTTTTACAACAGTGCGATCCTGTTTAACTCTCAGATTTATGCTCAGTACAGTAGCACGGTCAATGGCAACTATCTGGATGTGGTCCTCGGCGCGGCTGCCCATGTTTTGCATCTCTTCAACCCTGAAAAGGCCATGTTTCCCATCGATATGCTCGCTTCCTATGATGCAGCAAGCCAATGGCTTCTATCAGGAACCGCCTCTAAAGTCGTGCTTATTCTATTTAGCCTCATGCTAGCAAGCCGCAAACGCTTTCTTCCGGCAGCGTTTGTGTACTTATTCGCCGCGACATTATTGACGCGGGGCCGCACCAATTTCGACCAGTTGGCCCTCGTGCTCGTAGCCATCTGCTCTCTCTCCCTTCTCGCGGCTGGCATTGGCTCTGCATCGGACGGCGAGGTTCAGCAAAAGAGGGCAGTGTGGGGGCAGTGGGTGGCGGGGGGGCTCCTGGTGTGGATGGTGGGGTGCGGGCTCTATTACCCTATCGCCTATCCCGAGCGGATGACGTATGAGGCGAACTTCGGCTACTACGAGAGCTGGGGCGATAGAATCGTAACGCGCTCCTGTGGACAGGCTGATCGGCTCGGGGTTTATCCGGGCAACCCTTATTTGTACTTCTTCGCTGACATCCAGCCCATCTCGAAATATCCCTTCATGTGGCCGTGGGTCGCGGATATTGGACTTGGGGAAGAGGTGAAGGGGCTGAAGACGCAGCAGATGGCCATCGTCTATTTTGACTCGGCGGGCAGCGTCTGGGGGAAACCCAATACAGAGTTCCTCCAGCCTCTGAGCACCTATCTTGCCCAGCATTATATTCCTGTCGGCGAGGATCTGTACCTCTCCCCGGCCCTGCACCAGAGCTGTCAGGCGCTGTCGGCCCAGGAGCCTTGAGCGTTAGCGTGCGTCCCCCACCCGCTTGATCCAGTAGACGCTCGGCTCTTGCCTGTCCTTGAGCTGGCGGATAGTGGGATGGGCGACGAAGCCCAGCTTGAGTTTGATGGCGTAGTTGGCGTGCCGTGTGTAGGAACTGAGGGAGCGCACCTGGTAGCAGCCCAACTCCCCGGCCAGCCGCAGCACCGCGCGCTGGAGGGCGGTGCCGATGCCCTGCCCACGCTGCGCCTCGCGCACATGGAACGCGCGAATCTTTGCCTCTGTCAGGGCAGTGCCCTCGCTATCGCAGAGCACAGGGCAATCCATCTCCGGGCCGATGGGCTGCACGAGGAACATCAGGAAGCCGACGATCTCCCCGCCGTGCACCGCCGCCAGCAGTCGTCCCTCATCGACCAGTCGCCCCGCCGCCAATACCGCACGATCAAGCTCTTCCCCCTCGATGTAGCGCACCATCTCGCCCCAGCGCGGGTGTATTTCGCTCCATGCCTCTATCGTCCAACTCATCTTTTTCCTCGCCAATTGCTGATAGGTAACCGTTCGCCCCGGCGGCTACACGCCTGGCCCGGCTGGATTGAGCGTTGCCTTTCGGGCGCGCGCTGCCTGCCACGCGTCTACACTTTCGGCCAACAGCATTCCCAGCAGGATGAGCGCGCCGCCGAACCACTCCTTGTTTTCCAGGGTCTCATTGGCAAAGATGATGGCAAAGAGAGCCGCGAAGACAGGCTCCAGGGCGAAGATCAGCGCCGTGTGCGTGGGCGTGGTGTAGCGCTGCACCCACGTTTGCAGTCCGAAGACCAGCGCGGTGGCAATCACACCCATGTAAAGAATCGCGGGGAGCACCACTCGAAACGCCGCAAACGAGTTTTGCTCCAGCAGGAGCGAGGCCAGTGTCGCGATCAGGGCCGTGGTAAGCAGTTGGACCAGCGTGTAGGGAAAGAGTTCATGGCGCGCGGAGTAGCGCGAGATGGCAATGATATGCATCGCGAAGCCCGCCGCGCAGGCCATCACCCAGAGGTCGCCCCGCGCCAAGGTCAGCGTGGGGTCCAGCGTCATCACGGCGAGGCCCACTGTGGACAGGGCGACGCCTGCCAGCGCGTGCCAGGCGGGGGGCTGCCGCAGCAGCAGCGCCGCGAAGAGCGGCACCAGCACCACGTTCAACCCCGTGATAAAAGCCGCCTTGCTCGCCTCCGTACTCTGGAGGCCAATGGTCTGGGTAATAAACCCACCCGTCAGAAATAGCCCCGTCAGCACACCGTCGCGCAAGAGGGCGGGCGTGAGTGGCTTGGGCTGAGCCGGGCGGCGCAGCCCATAGAGCGCCAGCAGCGCCAGCGTACCAACCCAGAAGCGCGACGCCACAAAAAAAAGGGGGCTGACGCTATCAAGCGACTGTTTCACCACCACGAAGGTAGAGCCCCAGATTAACGTAATCAGCACCAACCCCAGATCCGCCTGCCATCGACTCATGAACTTTTGACCTTTGACCTTTGACTTTTGACTTTTGACTTTCCGTTCAACTGCAACAAATCCGCCCAATCCAGATGGTCATAGTCATAGAACAGCATCCAGATCTCGTTGAAGGCGGAGGGCGGGAGAAGGAGGTCCTCCAAGTGGTCCAGAATCGTCTGCTTTTGCACTCGTGGACTCGGGACGCGGATCAGCAGCAGGAGGCCGTCGAAGGGGTCGTAGCCATAGCTGAGCAGAGCTTTGTGCCGGAGCCCCTTGTTGAGCGCGTCCAGCAACTCCTCCAGCGTCGTGATCGGGTGAATCCCCTGCGTGTTGTGTCCATTGAGATAGCGGGCCTCCGCCTCGTTGTGATAGAGATGGGTGACCTCCACCCCGATACAGCGCCCCTGCTCGTCCGTTACCATAAAGTCCGGGCGCTCGCGCTGCTCCCGAATCGTCAACTCGCGCTGCGCGTGCAAGCGTAGCGCGCGGAGGAACATCAATATCGCTGCCCGCTCCAGCCGGGCCTTCTGCTCCCACATGACTCTGCTCCATCGTCGGCGGCCTTTGCCGGGCCAAAGGATAGCATAGGCCCCTTCTGCCTGTTAATCTTTCCCCTTGCTCCTCGCTCGCCCGCCAGTATAATGAGCCCCGGAGGATGCTATGCCTACCTTTTGCCCCCACTGCCACAAGATGGTGGCCGAGCGACCCACCTGCCCCAACTGTGGTAAAAAGATGAATATCCCCAAGCCGGGCTCCGATGCCATTGACCGGAACACTATGGTCGCCCTGATCCGCTACGTCCTGACCTGGCTGCTCGGTATCTTTGGGATCGGGGTGCTTTGTATCGGACTCATTTATTTTTTGTTGTCATAAGAACAAAGAGATGTACATGTCTTCAAGGAGGAAGCGCCGTGGATTTACAACTCACCGAAGAGCAACGATTGATCA
>JACCSL010000359.1 GCA_013812995.1 Ardenticatenales bacterium
GCTGTGCCCTGCACTAGCATCGTGGAGTCATTGGAGATGGCAGCGGCCAGGTGCTCGGAAACCCAGCTCTTGGCGGTACCAGGTACTCCGAGGAGCAGCAGCGCACGGTCCGTGGCAAGCGTGGCAATCGCGATCTCGATCAGGCGGCGCTGGCCGATGTACTTGGGCGTGACGGTGAAGCCGTTTTCCAGCTCGCCACCCAGGATGTACGTTGCCGTCGCCCAGGGCGAGAGCTTCCAGTTGGTCGGACGCTGCCGCTTGTCCGCCTTGCCCAACTCATACAACTCTTCCGCAAATTGATGTTCCGCGTGTTCACGCAGGGCCGCTGTTGCACTCATGAGCTAAACTCCTTCAGCATTTGATGTCGAAATTGAAGCACAGTGAGAAATTCATCGAACGAGCGCCGCCAGGCCGGGGTCTTCTGGACCTCCGGGAGCAGGATACTCTCTGCCTCCGCAACGAAGGAGGGAGCCATGCGCCGCGCAAACTCCTTGAGCGCCGAGTGTAATTGCCAGTAGATTGAGGTGTCGTTGCTGGAGAAGTATTTCCCCAGCCCGATCAGTACCGCCCGCGTCAACTCCGGGCTCCAGGAACGCTGGTACTGCATCAGGAGCGGCAGGATGGCCGGATTGCGGTAGGGCGTGTCGCCCGCCGCCTCCAGAAGTCTCAGGAGAAATGCCTCGCGCTGCGCCGGGGGCATGATATCAAGCAGGTGCGTCTTGGTGGGATGTTTGGTGAGGATCGCTTCCGCCCACTCTGCATCCTCGTGGATGAGGGTGGCCGCGCTCCATGCTTCCAGAAATAACTCTTTCCACTCACGGGTCTCTTCCATTTCCAGCTGCCCGACAAGCACCGTGGGTGCCATCTTCCACCGCTCGACCCAGTAGGCAGGGGGGATCACCTGGAGAATCTGGCGCAGCCACCAGCTTTTTTCACCCAGGTTGGAGGAACCGTAGGAGGCATTTAGCTCCTCGATTCCATCCTGGATCATTGCCGCGTCGCGCTCCTCGGGCAGCGCAACCTCAATGTGGTCCTGATCGAAGCGAATAAACTGCTTGGCCCGCTCCATCATACGCTGCACCAGCCGCGACGCGGGCAACTGGGCGAGGAGAGTGGCGGCGGCCTGCCGTACCTCCTTGCGTGTGTCCGTTAGAGCGTTCTCCAGAAAGGGCTCGTCTTCCATGCTCAGCCCCACCGTGAACGTTTCCATAAAAGAAGCACGATCCTCGGGGCTATCCTCGTTCCAGGTGGACTGAAGCAGCTGGCGGGCATGCTCCGGCGTATGGGATCGAATCTGCTGGATCATCAGGAGGCGCGTTCCCCGCTTGCTCGTCTGCCAGAGCGATGCTTCCTCGGCGAACTCGGCCGCGTATTCCCAGCACTGGTTTTGCGCGGCCAGCCAGCGCCCCCGCTGCCCAATCACCGGGACAATGGCCTCGCGTAGCTCCGACCGCTTGCGACCCATCTCCAGCAGTCCTGGGAGCAATTCTTCGGGGACACGCTGCTCCAGCAGAGCGGTGGTGGTGAGCCACTCCGGCAAAAGATCCTGGTGTTGCCCCTCTACCATCATGGAGAGATAGTGAGTCGCGCCTGGCCGACAGCGCGGCAGCGTCTCCGTTCCACACGGCTCTGGGAGATCCCCGCCCTGTGTGCGGGGCAGTTGCCCACTCTGCTGGTAAAGGTAAAGCAGGGCGGCTGCACCGAGCAGTGCCCGCTCTGGCTCTACCCCGCGCAGCGCCGCCAACTGCGTTTCGAGCGGCGTACCGGACGAGGGGAGCACGGGCACTTTCCGGCCTGTTCCGATCAGGGACGTGGTTACAAGTTCTTGCCATAGTTTCATTAAGAATGTTCCTTCAAACGCCAACAAATCGCTTCTCGGACCACACACTGAGGGGCTGGAAGGCGCTTCCATCCCACTCGCCAAACACCGTCATGGGGTGACCGCCGCTGAGGGCCATCAACTGCCAGCCTCCCTCAAAGCGGGGCGCAAGGGGCAGCACCGTGTTGTTCTGATCCCGTAGGAACCATCTCTCCTCCTGGTACACAGGGAGTACCGCAAGCAGCGACATCGGCGACCGCTCCAGCCAGGGGAGTTGCGCCAGTGCCGCCGCGTGGCTCTCAATGGCCTCCGCGATGGTAGCAACGCCCGGCATGGCATCAAACGAGGCCGGGCTGCCATGCCGCGCCTTGACGATGGCACGTTGGGGGTAGTTGCTCCGGAAAAAAACCATCTCTGTATCCACGAGGGTTCCGGGTAGCAGGGTCACATCGAAGGGCAGGTTGCCATGAGCAAAGTTCAGCACCAGGGCGTATCTACCACTTTCCTCGCCCAGCAGCCAGAGCCGCTGGATGCGCAGCTTCTCCTGCGCCTCCATCGCCTGTCCCATGATGCGCCATCGGTCACGCAGGCCGCTTTCTGCCAGAAGGTCGTCCTGAGTCTGCGTCCAGCCGATGAGGGAGCGTACATCGCTTTGCAGGGTGGGAGAGAGTGTGTCGAGCCGTCGATACCCCTCCAGGAGAAGATTGAGTTGCCCCAATCGCTCCAGCAAACGGTCCATCCATCCCGCCCCGGAGGAGGGAATGCTTGGCATCTCGCGCACCATCCGTGCGATGCCAGGGGCCTGCGCATCCACCATGCGGGCAGCGGTGTTTTCCCAGAAACTCGATGGCCGCTCCTGCGCGGCCACCAATCCCTGGCGCACGAGATCGCGCACCCAGAGGTCGGCTTCTTCCAGTCCGGCGGATACCTTTGCCTCGCGCTCAGTCGCCCGCTTGGCCTGAGCCTGGGGATCGACCACCTC
>JACCSL010000376.1 GCA_013812995.1 Ardenticatenales bacterium
AGTGTGCGCTGGTCATCGGCCCGGACAGCGGGCCACTCCATCTAGCCGTCGCGCGGGCGCGCCCCACCGTTCACCTGTACGGCCCTGTGAGCCCGGCGACGTTCGGCCCCTGGGGCGATCCGACGCGCCATCGCGTGGTGAGTCAGTCGCTGGCCTGCCAGTTTTGCCACCGGCTGGACTGGAGCGAGGCAGAGTTACCCGAGCATCCCTGTGTCAGCCATCTCTCTGTGAGGCAGGTGGCAGATGCAGCCACCCTATTATTGACGAGGAACTGTGATGAACAATCTTATTCTTGATGTGGACCGCGCCCGGATTCCGGCGCGAATCGAGGAGGACAACCACTGGTGGTTTGCCAGCCGCACGCGTGCCCTGGAGGCTGTGCTGCGCCGCCACACCCCGCGCCGCGACCTGACCATTCTGGACATCGGCTGTGGCGCGGGCAACATGTACCACCACCTGAGTCGCTATGGGGATGTGGTGGGGGTGGAGAACCATCCCGCGCCGGTCAAGGTCGGCAAAGAGCGCGGCTACGATATTCGGCTGGGCGAGGCGAACACACTGGATTTCCAGGCAAGCACCTTCGACCTTGTGACCGCGCTGGATGTCATCGAGCACAACGAGGATGACATTGCCATTCTCCGCGAGAGCTACCGCGTGCTCAAGCCGGGCGGCCTGATTCTGATCTCTGTGCCCGCCTTCCAGGGGCTCTGGAGCTTCAACGATGACATCAACGATCACAAGCGGCGCTACACGGCGGGCGAGCTGGAGCAAAAACTGAGCCGCGTGGGCTTTGCCCCGCTCCAGTCCACGTACAACAACTTTCTGCTGTTTCCCCTTGCGGCGGCGGTCATCTTCGCGAACAAGCGCAAGGCTCCGCCTGCGGACCTGAAGTCGCACTACTTCGACGAGGATGCCTATCAGGTGGACATGCAGCCCACCCACCCGGCGGTAAATATGGTGTTGGGCACGGTGGGTCGCGTGGAGGAGGCCCTGCTCAAGAGTTTTTCGCTTCCAGTTGGCACCGGCCTCATCGCCATCGCCCGCAAGTAGGGGCCAGTGGTCTGTCAGGGATGAGGTGATGGATAAGGCGATGGGAAGGGTTGGTAAAACGTAAGGCGCTCTGTTAGTCCACTGTGTGGGGCAGTGAGGTCGTTTTACGTTTCTGGTTCTGATAGAATTTGTGGTGGAGTCATGGCTCTGTGCGGAGGCCCTCTCCCCGGCCTTCGGCCGCCCCTCTCCCGACATCGGGAGAGGGGACACGGAGCGAAGCGCCGTGGGGGTGAGGGCTCGCATGGCACGCTTCCCGATCTTCCAAACCACAAATTCCGTCAGAACCAGTTACGTTTTACGTTCTCATTAAATGATGCTTGACGCACCGCTAGGGTGCTTTAACCTCGCGGTCAAAAAACGCGAGGACGCGCTCCATGAAGAGGGTCCAATCCGCCCCGCGAAAAGAGTGGGGTGCGTTGGTGTAGCTGTAATGCTCCACCGACCGCCCCTCCGCGAGCGCGGCATCGCGCAGTTTCTCCGACCAGGGATAGGGCACCTGCTCATCGTGCGTGCCATGATGAATCGAGAAGGCAGCGGTGGCGCGGCTTAAATAATAGAGCGCGCTCATTCGGGCGTACGCCTCGGGGTATTCGTCTGGTCCGCCCCACTCGCGCACCGGGCCATTGAACTCGTCGCGCTGCCACATCCGCTGGACGTGGCGGGCATTGTCCGCCATGTCCCCGCTCATTCCCCCGTAGATAACCACTCCATCCACCGCGTCACCTGCCAGCACCGCTACATTCACCGAGATTCCGCCGCCCATCGAGTGACCCCAGAGCCCCACGCGTGCAGGGTCGGCCCAGCCCTCCGGCAGCGTCGGCAGCGCGGCGAGCAGGTTCATCACATCTACCACATAGCCGAAGCGAAAGGGGTTTGGTCCGGGCTCGCTGCCCGCGTAGTTGCGATAATCGCTGGCGAGCGTGAGATAGCCATGCTGCGCGAGAAAATCAGCGGCGGGGCGTGTTCCGTCTCCCTGGCGGTACTGGTTGGTGAAATAATAGCCGTGGTTGAGCAGGATGACGGGGAAGGGCCCCTGCCCCTTGGGGAGGTTCAGGTAGCCGGTCACATATAGACCATCGCTTGGGTAGGAGAACGCATAACGATAAAATGCGGGGGTTTCC
>JACCSL010000378.1 GCA_013812995.1 Ardenticatenales bacterium
GGCCATCCTGGACGATGAGGAGCCGACGCATTTCCGCGTCAACGACGAGGGACTTTCCTGGCGCTCCCTCGCCCTCACCCCCGCCGAGGTCAGCGCGGGGCGCAGCCAGGCAGCGATTTCCTATGGCAGTTGCAGCTTTGACGAGCCCCGCGAGGATTTGCAGGCGCTCGGCTGGCTTGAATCACAAGGAGAAAGATGAGTTCCATCTTACGTTCTTTTATCGAGGTCCCTGCGGACTCCCACTTCCCTATCCAGAATCTTCCCTACGCGATCTTTAGCCCGAAAGAAGGTGGCCCCCCCCGCGTGGGGGTGGCTATTAGCAACCATGTGCTCGACCTGGCCCTGTTAGAGGAAGAGGGTCTCTTCACGGATGACACCCTGCGGAACAAGACGCTTTTCGCAAAGCCTACCCTCAACGACTTCATGGCATTGGGCCGCCCGGCGTGGCGCGCGGCGCGGGCGCGCCTCCAGCAGTTGCTACGGGAAGACGAGCCCACCCTACGGGACAATCTCGAGCTGCGCACCCGTGCCCTGCGCTTGATGGCGGCGGTGCAGTTCCACCTGCCCGCCACCATCGGCGATTACACGGATTTCTACTCCTCGCGCGACCATGCCACGAACGTCGGGGTGATGTTTCGCGGCAAGGAAAATGCCCTGATGCCCAACTGGCTCCATCTGCCCGTTGCCTACCACGGGCGCGCCAGCTCTATCGTACTCAGCGGCACGCCGGTCATCCGCCCGCAGGGACAAACCGCAGCGGATGACATCACGCCCACCTTTGGCCCCAGTCGCCTGGTCGACTTCGAGCTGGAGATGGGCTTTTTTGTGGGGCCAGGCAACGCGCTCGGCGATCCCATCCCCGTACAGGAAGCAACAGAGCATATCTTTGGCCTGGTACTCGTGAATGACTGGAGCGCGCGCGACATCCAAAAATGGGAGTACCAGCCACTGGGCCCCTTCCTCGCGAAAAACTTCGCCACCACCATCTCGCCCTGGGTCATCCCGCTGGAGGCGCTGGAGCCCTTCCGCTGCCCCGCCCCGGCGCAGGAGCCCACGCCCCTGCCCTACCTGCGCGCTGACCAGGACAGTAGCTATGACATTCACCTGGAGGTGACGTTGCAGAGCGAGCAGATGGCGAGCCCGCTGGTCATTGCGCGCTCGAACTTCCGCAACCTCTACTGGACAATGAGCCAGCAGTTGGCCCATCACACCATCACCGGCTGCAACATGCGCCCCGGCGACCTGCTGGCCTCGGGCACGATCAGCGGCCCCACCGAGGATTCCTACGGCTCGTTGCTGGAACTGACCTGGCGCGGCAGCAAGCCCATCACGTTGCCCAGCGGCGAGGAGCGCCGCTTCCTCCAGGACGGCGATCAACTCACCCTGAGCGGCTGGTGCCAGGGCGATGGCTACCGCGTGGGCTTCGGCGAGGCGACAGGCAAGCTGCTCCCCGCGATTTCTCTCTAAACCGCACCAAAACAGCAAGAGGCGCAGGCTGGAAATCACCAGCCCTGCGCCTCTTTTGATAAAACCTATACCTGGTTCTATCCCAAAACTATACCTCGGCTAGTTCCAAAAGCGGGTTCTGCTGGTTAGCATGAGATGTATTTCGAGGTATCGCTCCTAAATGACATCGTGGAGCAGGAGCAATCCATCCCGAAGTAGGGGGGAATACACAAAGCGCGCCAGCGAGGATAGACCTCGCTGGCGCTGCTCATACTACACGCGGCTACTTTTGAGCCGCCAGTTCCCTCAAATATTGATCGCTGAAGTCGATTTTGAGTTCGACCCAGAGCGGCAGATGGTCGGACATCTGGAAGGTGCGCCACTCGCCCTCGTAGTACTTCTGTTTGCCCTTCTCATCAAGCGTCTCCCCCTTCTCGCTTATGTCCCGCTTCTTGGGGTCCATAAATTCTTGATAGGCCCCATACTCCTCGGGGCGGAAGACCGAGTTGTAGAGCTGAAGGACGCCCGCCGGTTTCGGGCTATCCCCTAGTTCTAGCTCGCCCTCACGCACCCGAAAGGCAATCTGGTCATAGTGCTTGGTGCCGAACATATTGGTGGGCAGCCCCTGCAACGGCTTGGGAATGATAAAGTCGTGCTCCGTCAGCGCCTGCATCGTGCGATGCTCCGGGCTGACAATGTTGAAGTCGCCCAGCAGGATGAAATTGCCCGGCTCAGACTTGGCGCGCTTGGCGATGAAGCCCGCAATTTGGTCGATCTCGGCGATGCGCTGCTCCAGCGCTTCCCCGCTGTCGCTGCCATAGTAGATATGGACGGTGCAGAGACTGAACTTGAACCAGCCCGACTGGAAAGAGACGAAGAAGGGGGAGCGGGCGAACTGCCGCTGCCCGGATGGCATCTCGCTGTCGGGAATCACAATCTCGCCGACGATGTTGCGGAAAAGAATCTTGCTTTTGTCATAGACAAAGGCCATCCGCTCCTGGTTGCCCGCCCGCCCCTCTGTGGTATCGGTGACCATGTAGGTCCAGTCCGGGCCAAGGATGCGCATGACCTCCTTCAGGGCACTCAGGTTACGGTTCACCTCCTGAACCGCGACCAAATCGAACGCGGAGATAATCTCTGCAATATAATAGAAGGACTCCGGTAGGCGCGGGCCATGACCAAACTTGTTGGAATCAAAGTCCCGGATGTTCCAACTGGCGAGCAGCAGGGTCTCCGTCACACGTCGGGGCGGAATCTCCGCCCGTAGTTGCGCTCGTAGCGCCAGCAGTCGCTCCGCCACGCGCTCCCGCGCCGGGTGGGTTCTGAGCCGCGAATAGAAGGGCATTCTCTGCTCCTTTCTCGATAACCAAATAGGCCTATTCAACGGGAGGATACTTGTTTTTCCGCTTCGCGACCAGTATGATACCAAGCAGCTGCTACTTGAAAGAAGAAGAGGTAGGTCGCTTGAGGGTTAGAAAGACGAGGCACTCTATGACAAGTACCATTCGGTTATGGGGAAGCCCAGACGACGTTCGGGAAGCCATCGAACAGCTAAAGAGGCTGGCCCCCATTCTGGCACAATCCGAAATCTACTACGGTAGTTCGAACACAGGTGAAATCTGGCAATTTGTGACGGTGGGATTGCCGCCCGGCAGCGTGACTGACCGGGAGCTATCCATCTTCGCACGATTCCTCTGCGCGCCATCAAGCTCGCTGGATGCGTGGGGTCGCGCGGTGGGGAATCAGGCGCTCACACCGGGCGTGCGTGCGTTTCTGCACGCCCTCCAGCACCCTCAGAGCGGGGCTGGGGCGGGCCAGGCCGCTGATTGACAGAGCACTCAGTAACGCAACTCCCGTAGATTCTGGCGGAGGATGTAGGCACCGGCGGTAAACACAGCCAGCACCACGATCTGCCAGAAAAAGGCCGAGATCAGTAGCAACGAACAGACAATGGCAAGACCGTTCGTGAGGCTGACGATCAGGCTTGATAGTTGTTTGCGTGCCCCCGCTTCAATAAAAACGATGATGGAAACGAGCGCCACCAGCCCGAAGACGAAGTAGCGCGGCGCGAAGAGAACCACCGTTACAAAGCCCATCAGCAGCAAGCCGATGCTGATCGCCGACCAGGTCTCGGCAAAGCGCCCCAGACGTAGCTCGTCATCCGAGGTGGGCGCATGGGCGCGACGGATGTGGGCACGGAGCGACCCTCGTTTCCCCACCTGAAGCTCGGCAATATGCTCATCCAGCGCCCGCAACAGGGCCGCATCGGCGGCTACCTGGGCGCGCAGGGATCCGAGCGCCTCAGCCAGCAGATCGATTCGTTCCTCGTGGCTGGCGTGCAGCTTTTGCAGATGAGGGTGCCCCAGCATCGCCTCGGCCTCGATGGTCAGCCCCATCAACTCCGCATTTTTTGCCTCGATGTCGTCTACGTTCGTTGCCTGGCGTCCCGCGATGATGGCCCGCTGCGCCTCCGCGCGGGCAACCGCCTGTTTCCGCGTGGGCAGCTTGTCCACCCCAGCCCACCCGAGCGGGTCGTACCAGGCGCGGCGCGCGCTGCCATCGCGATTGTAGAGCGGCCCGGCGGGCGCGTCCTCCCCCGAGAAGGGGTCGCGTGCATACAACCCCCACAGCCCGCGATAATTCAACGCCCAATCGGGCACCGGGTCCAGAAGATGGACCTCGTTCCACTGTTTCGCCTGGCCCGGCCCAATGGAGAGCCCATCGCCGCGCGCGTAGTCCACAAAGGGAACCCGGAAAATGTTCATGTGCGGTTTTGTGAGGGGCGCTCCCTCCTCATCGCCGTACTGTCTTAGGACGCGCTGCCAGAATTTTTGCTGGCGGTCCAGGGCGCGGGCCAGTGGAGCCAGGAAGGGAAGCTCCAGCTCGGTCAGGTATTCGCCCCGTGAAAAGTACGAGGCGTGGGAGCCTGCCCCCACATAGACCACCGGATGCTCGTCGACCTTCTCGACCTCGGGATCCTCCCAGTGCCGCCGCAGGTCATCGCCCGAAAAATCGTGCGAGGCGTAGGCCACCCACTCTGGCCGCAGCACCCCATCGGGGGCCTCACAGAGGTAGAGGGTAATCATCTCCCAGTCGGCCTCGTGGTCATTGGCCCCAAAGAAGCCGGAGCGCCAGTGATTGAAGGCATAGAAGAACCAGTATTGCAGAACCACCCAGCCGTTCTCGTGCGTGATCCGGCCATAGTAGGAATAGTGCTCCCGCTCCCCATGACTCTGCTGGTAGGCGCGCGTGGCGGCCACCGCCGTATCGCCAGGCACGCGACCTCGCGCCAGGAGGGAGAGGGAAAAAAGCGCATCGACCAGGCGAGAGCTATAGCCCACCCGCGCCAGCCGCCCCTGCCCTGCGTGAAACACATTGTCGCTCTCGACATCATTCCGTATCTGCTCGCGTGTGTAGGTCGGCAGCTCTGTGATAGCCACCGGGTCGATGAACTTTAGAAAGTGGACCGCGCCAAACTCGTCCTCGCGCGGCTCACCCAGCCGTTCCAGAGTCAATTCGCCCTGCGGGATCAGGCAATGGGGAGGGCGGTAGGGATGCTGGCACCAGAGGCTGGACTCCACGACATAGTGCTCAACATTCATCGGGAAGAAGTGTTCTCCCCGGGTATGGCGCAGAAGTGGCTCAAAGCGGCGCAAGAGGGTCAGATCGGCATCCAGACTCATAGAGGTGCTTCTATATCTCCCTGGGGCGGGCGAAAGCTGGCCCGAACCTCAGCATAGTTCAGGTAGATCACAATAAAGACGCTGAACCCCATCGAAAAATAATCCGGCTTGCCCCTGAAGTAAAAGAGCAGGGAGGTGAGGAGGATTGCCCCCTGCACAAACATGGCGTAGAGCCAGGCGTTGCGCCCTAGCCGCATGAAGCCAACGGCCGCCACGACGCTCAGAAGCGAGAGGGGAAACAGAATCAAGGTGGCAATCCAGTCGGGCAGTGCTGGCCGCTGTGCCTCCGCGCTAAGGCCGGTCCAGCGGGTGATTTCCTCAAAGTTCCCTGTCAGGAATAGATAGAGGGCAGCCCCGCTGAGGAGCCCGAGTGTGCAAAGCAAGAGACCCTGGACAAAGAGCAGGAACCCGAGCATTGTCACAGACCAGGGGCGCTCGTCTGTCCGGCGGACTTGTAGATTTTGGGGTGCGGAAGGTGGTGCTATCATCAGCGTATCATCTGGTAGCCAGTCTCCGTGCAAGAGGTTTCCCTAATCCTAGCAAAGCAGGGCCTGAATGACCAGATGGTGAGCAGCAACGTTCTTCTACCGCTGTTCGTACTATTCATTGCCTTTTGAAATTTCTATCCCCCCGTTCTTTAAGGAGTGTTCCATGTTCAATCGTATCTCAAGTAGTTGGGCCTTGGTCAAGGCCAGCGCGGCGGTGCTGCGCGCGGACAAAGAATTACTCATCTTCCCCATCGTCTCGTTCATCGGCGTGCTGCTTGTCACGATCAGCTTCGCCATTCCCACCTTCATGGCTGGCATCCTGGATGGCGTGGGCTCGCTGGAAGAGTTCCCCATTGCGGGCTATGTGATTGCCTTCCTCTACTACCTGGCCCAGTACTTTGTCATCTTCTTTGCCAATACCGCGCTGGTGGGGGCTACCATGATCCGCCTGAAGGGCGGCGATCCGACGGTCAGCGACGGCTTCCGCATCGCCATGAAACATAGCCGCAGTATCTTTGGGTATGCACTGATATCGGCTACCATTGGGATGATCCTCCGGGTGCTCTCGGAGCGCAGCGGCGTGGTGGGGCAGATCGCGGTCTCGCTGATTGGGCTCGGCTGGAACCTGGCAACCTTCCTGGTGGTTCCGGGGCTGGTAATCGAGGAGTGTGGGCCAATCGAGGCGGTCAAGCGCAGCACGGAACTGCTCAAAAAAACCTGGGGCGAGCAGGTGGTTGGCAATTTCGCGGTTGGAACGATCTTCGGGCTGCTCACCTTCGGGGTGATCCTGCTGATGCTGCCCGTGCTCTTCCTGGCCTTCTCCACCGAATCGTTTGTTCTCATCGCCCTCACCATCGGTGTGGGGATCATCGCCGTGGCGACACTCTCGCTGTTGAACGCGGCGCTGAGTGGCATCTACGCCGCGGCGCTTTATCAATACGCCGCAGAGGGCACCACCAGCAGCTATTTTGAAACGCCCTTGCTGGTGAATGCCTTCCGCCGCAAATAAAACTCGATAGCGTCTCACAGCCGATCCTCAACAACAAAGCCACGGCTTCCCGTGGCTTTGTTGTGAGTTCTCTGTTTGAATCAGATGTTTGCCAGGTTTCGGTAAGGATAAACGCCAGGTACCACAGAAAGTAGAGGCATAATGGAAGCTGAAAAGCAGGGATATATCTTTTTAAGACTACCCATTTATCTGGAAGAGCTCCGACAGGTCGAGGGGAGCAAGCCAAAGGCGGAGCAGCGTCCGGTGCCCACAATGAAACAGTTGGCCCTGGTCGCCGGCATTCACCCTGTGACGATGTCCCGCCTCGTGCGGGGCCGGATCGTCGCCTTGAATCTACAGATCGGGGCCTCCAGCATTGCCGAGATGCGCCAGCAAGGATTCGACATGCAGCTGAGTGATCTCCTCGGGTACACCGAGAGAGGCTGAGGGCGTTTTCTGTATGAGCGATTTGGAAAGCCAACTCCTTGCCCGCCGTCACTTCGAGCAAGGGTATGCCCACCAACAGGCAGGCAGGCTGGGTTACGCCCTCCAGGCGTATCGCCGCTCGATTGCCATCTTTCCCACGACGGAGAGCTACACCTTTCTGGCGTGGGCGTTGAGCCTCCTGGGACGCTTTGCGGAAGCCATTGAGCACTGCGAGGTAGCGATTTCCCTGGACCCCGACTTTGGCAATCCCTATAACGATATCGGGGCCTATCTGATCGACCTGGGACGCTGGCCGGAGGCATCACCCTGGTTCGAGCTCGCGCTCAACGCGCCCCGCTACGAGGCGCGCTGCTATGCCCACCACAATCTTGGGCGGGTCCATGAGCACTTCGGGCGCTACGCGGAGGCCCTGGCCTGCTACCGTGCGGCTCTGGCCGAGATGCCCACCTACGAGGGCGCACAGCGTGCCCTGTTCGCGCTGCTGGCGGCGATGAACTGAGAGCTAGCGGCTGCGGGTCACCCCCACACGCTCGCAGAGATCGTTGATGGGGCAAATGCTGCACTTGGGGCTCGTGGGATGGCAGATGGTCTGGCCCAGCGAGACCAGGAGCCGGTTGATGTCGAGCCAGAGAGTTTTCGGTAACTTCGCCCGGAGCGCCATCTCGCTCTGCTCCGGGCTCTTTGTTTGAACGTAGCCCAGGCGATTCGAGATACGGTGAACGTGCGTATCCACGCAGATTCCCGCTTTTTGATACCCCGCCGTGACCACCAGATTAGCCGTCTTGCGCCCCACGCCTGGCAGCGCTAACAGGGTATCCAGGTCATCCGGCACCTGCCCCCCGTGCTCCTCCAGAAGCTGCCGGCAGATGGCCCGGATACTCTCGCTCTTGTTATTGTAAAAGCCCACCCGCTTGATGAGGTCGCGCAGCTCCTCCGCGGGCAGGGCCAGCATGGCCTCGGGCGTGGCGGCCCGCGCGAAGAGTTGCGGGGCTACCTGGGCCGTGACGGTGTCCCGCGTGCGTAGGCTCAGAATCGTGGCGATGAGGATGCGAAAGGGATCATCGCCCGTCGCCGCCATCGCGTCCACGAGCGGCGTTTCCCAGCCCCCCACGACTTCCTCCAACCGCGCACAGACCTCTTCGATGGTCTTGTTCTCCATTCCGGGATCGCTTTCTTTTTGAATTCTTCCTTGCTGGTCATAATGAAACATGGGTTGATAGCAGAAAGGACAGATATGGGAGAACAATGGAATTGGGATGCCCTTCTGCGGGCAGAGCCACCCGTTTCGGCGCGCACCTCGTTGGAGGGGGCGGTGGAGGCAGTGATGGACGTTCGCCTGGAGGATGTGATTGCCCAGGGGGAGCTCCGCGCCCGGCGCTGGGTGGGCCTTTTACGCCTTCCAGCGGAAGAAGCACTCCCGCGCCTTACGCCCGTCTTTGCGCAGGATGGCTTTACAGCAGTAATCCAGGCGCTGGAGGAGCGTGGTGAGATCGCCATTCTGGCGGTGCCAGGCGTCATCCAGCCCACGGCCTCCCGCCTCTGGTTGGCCTTGCTGCTGTTTGTCCTGACGATCCTGACAACCGTACTTACTGGCTTTCTCCAGTCTGGAAGCTTCATTGATGGGGTGATGTTTAGTGCTACTCTGCTCTCCATCCTGCTGGCCCACGAGTTGGGACACTTCCTTGCTTCGCGCCGCCTGGGTGTGGCAGTAAGCTACCCCTTCTTCATCCCGCTGCCGCCTGGCCTCAGTGTATTGGGAACGATGGGGGCCGTCATCCAGATGAAGGAGCCGCCGCCGGACCGCCGCGCCCTCTTTACCATTGGCGTGGCAGGGCCCCTGGCAGGGCTCGCCCTGGCCATCCCTCTGACCCTGCTGGGTCTCTCACTCTCGGTAGTGGAGGCACTTCCGGTAGGTGGAGGCTACGTTCTGGAGGGTAATAATCTCCTGTACGTCGCGATGAAGTGGGTCATCTTCCAGCAGTGGCTGCCGAGCAATGGTATGGATGTCATGCTGCATCCGATTGCGTTTGCCGGATGGGCGGGCATGTTGGTGACCGCGCTGAACTTACTCCCCGCCGGACAGTTGGATGGGGGCCATGTGATCTTTGCCCTCTTTGGGCGGCGCTGGGCACAATACGTGACCTACGGAATTATCGGGCTGCTGACGCTCCTGGGCTTCGTCTGGACGGGATGGTGGATCTGGGCCGTGCTAATCTCCCTGCTTGCCCGTCGCCACGCGCCGATTCTGAACGATGTCACGCCCCTCGGCTCCCGGCAACGAGTCCTGGCGCTAATTACGCTGCTGCTCTTTGCGCTGCTGTTTACGCCAACGCCCCTCGTGCAGATTCCGTGAGATTCTACTTTGGCAGCTCATCGTGCGAAATAGACTTGTAGCGCGGGTTCTGCTGGTCGCGGGGGGAAAGCAGCGGCTCCCGAACATCCCAGGGCACCTTCAGCTCCGGGTCGTTCCAGATAACGCCATGCTCATCGCTGCCATCATGGTAGTTGTCGACGAGGTAGGTCAGCGTCGCGTCGGTCAGCGCCACGAAGCCATGCGCCACGCCAATCGGGATGAGGAGCCCCATTGCTTTATGCTCTGTCAGCTCGACAACGGTGCTCGTGAGGTAGGTGGGCGAGGAGGGGCGCAGGTCGGCGAGCCCCACGCGAATAGTGCCGCGTGGCACGTACCAGTAATCGACTTGATGCAGGTGGTAGTGCAGCCCGCGTAACACCCCGGTGCGGGAATCTGAGCGGTTGGTCTGAAGCCGCGCCCAGTTCAGGTCGGGGAACCATTCCTTACGAAAGGTTTCAATGAATTGCCCTCGCTCATCGCTCCACGCCTTCAACTCGGCAACCTGCACGCCCTCTATCGTACCCAATCCTCTAATTTGCGTCATCACACTCTCCACATTCTGAAAAAACTTTGCCTGGGGGCAAGCGGCTCAAGGATAGTTCAAAAAGGGGTTTGAACCAAAACTTTTGGGCGCGGTTGTGATAAGCTTGATCTGACCTGGCGGTCAGATCAGCGTCGTTGCTTCTGGGTCAGTCCAATACCTGATAGATAGCGGCCAGGAGATGCTGGAGTCGTTGCCGCCAGGTGGAGCGGGCAGAGGGTGGATTCAAGGCGACGCGGGCGGATTCCCCTCCCTCTAGGAGTGGCAACCCTTGCAGGAGGCGGGCGGTTTCATCGTGGTTATAGTGCAGGCTACGCTCCAGATCATCCAGACGGCGTAAGACTAGACCAATTTCCAGCCCCGCCTTCTGATTCACCGCATAGTCCACTTCCGCTGATAGCCGATCCTTGGCGGACTGGCGATTCTGGCTCACCAGCACAAAAATCGACAGAAATATGGCCTCCAGTGAGACAATCATGGTCAGTAGGCCGAAGGGGTAGGGGTCAAAATCAAACCCTGGAAACCAGGGTTGGTTCCAGAGCAGCCAGCCTCCAAACCAGACGACGTTGCCCACCAGGAAGGGGATGCTGCCGCTAAACTCTGCAATAGCATCCGCGGCCCGCTGCCCGAGGGTCAGTTGCTCATCGGCCAGATCATTGACGTTTTGGCTGACGCTCTGGCGTAGCAAGCCCTCAGTACGATGGAGGCGGTGTCCCAGGGTCATGAGTACATCAATTGCCGCCGGGGGATGGCGCTGAAGAAAGCCCAGGAATTCCGTACGGTCTAACGCTAGAGCACGTACCTCGTCCACCGCCCGCACTCGCACAGCACGCGGCTCCCCTGTAAGCATGGAGAGTTCACCAAAAAAGCCCCCCGGCCCTACCTCTTCGAGCTGTAACTCATTTCCTCCCGCATCGTGCACGAGGAACTGTGCCCTCCCTCGCACGATCACATAGAAATGGTCGCCTGGTTCTCCTTCCCGAATGATGACCTGACCTGGGGCATAGGTGTGGGCATCCATAATGGCACGGATACCCCGAATTTCTTCTTCATCCATAAAGCTAAACAGCGGCACCTGCCGCATGGCAGCGAGTTCTTCCATTGATCCTCCTGATACGTTCCAGCGCACAAAGCCTTCTTCTGCCCCGCCAATTTCTAGGCCGCGCTATTATATCGCAAAGGTCAGAGGTTGTGGATTGGGTTACGACTTGTGGCTTTCAAATTTGCAAACAAGTAGGGTTAGCCGCGCCCGGATTTGGCAAACGCGCTAGATTTCAATAGAGTCTGCGGTTTGCTCTATCGGAGCGCTTCCATTTCTCTCATTGAGGCTGATCTTATAATTTATGTCAACCCCGCAATCTGGCGCTGTGGCCACACGGTGGCAGCCCCATCTCCCCTATCTGCTGCTCCTGCTGGGCGGGACAGCGTTTCTGCTGCTGCTGGCACTGCTGAACCATCGCGCGCTGGGCACCGGGTACGACCTGGGTATCTACGATCAAACAATCTGGAACCTGTCGCAGGGGCGCATCTGGCAGACCACGCTGGTCTATGAAACGGGAGGCTACTACGATCACTTCGAGCCCATCCTGGCGCTGCTCGTGCCACTCTACTGGCTGTGGCCGGATGTGCGCGTCCTGTTGATCGTCCAGGCTATCTCGCTGGGTCTCGGCTCGCTTCCTATCTATCTC
>JACCSL010000380.1 GCA_013812995.1 Ardenticatenales bacterium
CGAGAGCTTTGCAGAAATATTGTGAAAAACAGAACAGCGAAATTTAGGGGATAGAGGGGGGAGAAAATAGACAACCGCCAGTGTATTTGAGAAGATGGAGGTGTGAAACAAACATCAGTCTCTACAAAGGCGGTTGAGATGAAAAGTGTACCCGCTCTGTTTTGGGAAGTCGAATCGGTAGGATTGCCTCGCGTACCGCCCGCTGTGTTACTGATGGTGGTGCGCTGGTTGGAACCCCTGCTGGGATGGGTCAGCGCGCTGCTCTATGAGCGGGTGGTGCAGCAGTGCCGGGCCCATCCGCTCGTGCAACTGGCACGCGTATATGACCCGAGCCCGGTGATTGCGCGCTGCGCGGCCTATCAGAAAGCGGGTGGGCGTGGAGCCCCCGCCACCTACACGGTCGCCCAGTTGGTGCGTGCCGAGCTCGTGCGCGTCTGGGCGGGCAGTTGTTCGGACCCGGCACTGGAGCGCCTGCTGGCGGCAGACTTGATCGTGCGCTGGTATGTGGGCTTGCCCTTGGGGGGTCCCACGCCCGACCACAGCACGCTCCAGCGCTTCCATGTCTGGCTGAGCGAGCACCAGCCGCGTGCCCTCTTTGACGAGGGGCTGGCTTTCCTCGATCAGGTGGACCCCGAGCCCGTCGCCCAGACACCTCAGATTGCCGACACCTTCGCGCTCGCCTCCCCGGTCGCACCCATGCACACCACCGACTTGTTGGTGGCCCTGACCGCCCAGAGCGTCACGTTGTGGGCGGAACTTGCCCCGCTGGCCCTGCGCGAAACGGTGCTGCGACTACCCCCCACCGCCTTCGAGTTGCCCTTGCCCCAGCGTACACCCGGCCAGCGGCTGGCGCGCCTGCGCCATGCCGCCCCGCTGGCCGAGCAGGTGCTGAGCACCCTGCGCCCCCATCTGGCTGCCCTGCCTGAGACGGATCGGGTACGGTTGGCTCAGCAGTTGGGTTATGTGGAGAAGGTGTTGGCCGATGAGGTGACCACCGATGAGGAGGGCCTCTTCATCCCGCGTCCTGCCGCCACACGCGGCAGCTATCGCCTGGCAAGTGCCGTGGATGTGGAGGCGACCTTCCGCCTGCATGAGCCCCACCCGGCAGTGCTGGGCTACAATGCCGCGCTTGCCACCACCGCTACCCGCATCCGCGCGGCGGTCGTCGTCACGGGCGCGACCCCTGACAGTGAAGCCCCCGCCCTGCTGCTGCGTCAGCAACAGGCGGCGGGCTCCCCCTTGCCCCCCCAACTCATCATGGATGCGGCGGCAGGCTGGGGCAAGACACGCGCCGAGGTGCAGGGCCTCTCGCGGGGGCAAACCACCATCGTTGCCCCTATCCCGCAGGCCGGCGGGGCGGACCTGAGCCGCTTCACTCCCGCTGATTTCTTCTACGATGCCCAGAGCGCGCGGTGTACCTGTCCCAACGGGGTGACGAGCACGCGCGCCTACCAACATGGCGCGGGGGATGGTCTTTCTTTTCGCTTCCTGGCGGCTGAGTGCGCGGGCTGTCCCCTCTGGGAGCGCTGTCGTGCCGCAGACGCGAGTCCCAAGGGCCACCGTAGCGTCTATGTCACCCCCTATCACGCCACGTTGCGCCGCGCCGCCCTCTTTAACCAGTCGCAGGAAGGGCGAGCGTTGCTTGCCACCCGCTGGCAGGTCGAGCCCACCGTCGCCTGGCTCGTGCGCTACGATGGGGCACGTCGTGCGCGTCGTGTGGGGCTGGCCGCCGCGCAGTTTCACCTGTTTCAAGCCTGTGCGCTGCGCACTCTTTGGCGTTGGCTCGCCCGCCTGCAACGGGGTCAAGCCCCACAGGTGGAGCAGCTCTTACCCGTCGCCGCCTGATTTCCCGGCTCTTCTACGCGCGCGGCTGCTTGCTTGGCACAGCGCGCTCTTCCCTATTGAGGGCAGCTACGGTTGCCAAGCCTTGGCTGCGGTTTTGCGGTACTGCTCTCAGCCACAGCGCGCCCTTATGGGGCGTTCTACACCCGCGATTAATCTTTTTTAGCCCCTTTTTCTCACACCCCAACCCTATCCCTATTTCTGCAAAGCTCTC
>JACCSL010000383.1 GCA_013812995.1 Ardenticatenales bacterium
GCTTCTGCGCGGTTCGCCCCAGCCGTCGGTAGAGACCAGCGCGATGCTCGTCGGCCAGTTGGCCCGCCTCGGCGAGGGTGAGACCGCCAAGCAGTGCAGTCGTTGCCTCCGCGTAGCGACCGAGAAATTGGTAGGCATCGCCCAGCCCCACCGTGAGCCGCCAGCGGAGGATCGAGGGCGTCTCCGTCACAGAGGCAAGGAGGTCGGCGGCGCGCTGGAAGTAGCTCAGCGCCTCCTCGTTCGCCGAGCGAGCGATAGCTCGCTCGCCCGCCAGGATCAGGTAGGAGAGCGCCTTGGCGCTCTCATCGGCCTGGCTAAAGTGATAGGCGAGCTCTTCCGCGTGGTCTGCCTCAAAGCCTGCCCAGCGCGCCTCCAGGGCAAAGGCCACGCGTAGGTGCAAGACCTTGCGCTGCGCCTTGAGCATCGAGCCGTACACCACTGATTCGATCAGCCGATGTCCAAACTGCCACTCGCTCAACTCTGGCACGCGGCGCAACATGCCGCGCTGCTCCAGATCGAACAGCTCCTCCTGCGGGTCTGCCAATCCTGTGATGAATTTGAGTAGGTTGCTGGTAAAGGGTCGCCCGACCGCTGCGGCGTATTGGAGGAGTTGCTTCAGTTCCGCAGGCAGCGTGTTGATGCGCGAGCGGATGAGGGCCTCCAGCGAGGTGGGGAGGGGAAGCTCCTCAAGGCGTAGATTGGCCGCGACCTCCCACTGTTTGGTCTCACCGTAGGTCAGGTAGCCCTGCTCGATGAGCATCCGGATAAACTCTTCGATATAGTACGGATTGCCATCGCTCTGCTCAATGATGATCCGGCGCAGCTTGTGCGGGAGGTCCGCCTCCAGCAGCAACTCGGAGAGGAACACCTCGCTCTCCTGGGCAGAGAGGCGGTTGAGCGGCAGGTGGATCGACTGCTCGGGGTAGAGATTCTTGACGGCTTGGAGTCGCTCTTCCTCCTTGCCCGTCTCTGGGGGGCGATGCGCGCCAACGAAGAAGATCGGCAGCGAGGATACCATGTACCCCAGGAAAAGCAACAGATCAGCGGATAACGGGTCGATCCAGTGCAGGTCGTCAAGCAATAGGATAACAGGCTGCTGGATTGCCATACTCTTCAACAGGGTGCGCAGCGCGACGAAGGTCTGCTGCCGCAGTTGATCGGGCTCCAGAGAGTCGAGAGGGTTGTCATCCCCCATCCCACTGCTCTTGACGCCCAGAAGCAATTCCAGATAGGGCGCGGCGGCCTGCGCCTCGACAGGCCAGTATTCCAGCGTCTTCTGCACGCGCTCGCGAACCTGATGGGTGCTGTCCGACGGTTGGACATCGAACACGTCCATGAGCAGATCAGAGAAAAGGGAGAAGGAGCGCTGGGAGGTCTGCGGGGTACATTGCCCGCGCCAGACGAGGACACTGGTGGCCGAGATAGACTTGGAAAACTCCTGCATGAGGCGGCTCTTGCCGATACCCGCCTCGCCCTCGAGCCAGATGAGTCCGCCCTTGCCCTCCGGAAGCTTCTTCGACAACTCAAGCATCGCCCGCAGAAGGTGCTCGCGCCCGATGAGGCGCGTCTGGATGCCGAAGAGGCCGCGCGCGGAGCCCGGTTGCGAGCGTATGGAGCGTAACTCCGAAATCGTAGTTCCCTGGGCGAGCGTCGTCTCCTGCCCTGCCGGTGACGCTGCGGGCTCGTACACAAAGAGATGCTCTGTCGTGCTACGGATTTCCGGCGTCACCCAGACGCTGCTCGGGGGCGCGGCCTCGGCCAGGCGGCGCGCCAGATCGAGCGGCTGCCCCCGGAGGATCAACTCGCTCTGGGCGAGCTGACGTACCTGGCTCCCCACGGCCGCGCCCTGCGTGACAGCCAGGCGAAACGTAATCGGCACCTCGGTCCAGGTGAGCGAGACGCGCAGCTCTTGAAGGATGCGCCAGGCGGTCTGCATTGCCCGCACCGGGTCATCCTCGTGCGGGGTTGGCGCACCAAAGATAATCGTCAATCCGTCCTGCCGCCGGATGATATGCCCCTGATTTTCCTGGGCAATGGAAAGAAGGGGGGGCACGATGATCGAGAGACTCTCGTAGAGCGCCTCATCCTCGGTGCCCTGCGGTTGGTTCAGGTCCAACCAGACCACCGAGACCTGATACCACTCACCCTCCGGGGCGCTTTTCACCGCCGGAGCGACTTTCCTTCCCGGTTCCTGCTGCTCTAGGTGATCCAACACGGATCGCACTGCCTGGAGGTCATAGGCGGCACCGATGGAATCGAATTTGACTTCCGCCTCTTGCAGGGCCGCTATCGCCCGGGTCCGCCATTCCGGACCATTTCCTCCCTCTGCTCGGCGCTGGTAGAGGCGACCCAACTCCAGCAGCGCCATCCCATGACTGTGGGCATCTGCCTGGCGCAGGCTGATCTGCGCCGCTTGTTGCAGGAGAGTTTCGGCCTCTTCCCAGTTTTTCTTGTGGGCCTGGATGATACCCTCTTCACGAAGGGCAATGGGATCGCCTTCCTCATCATTGACAGGGGCAGCAGCAGTCGGGGTAGGCTGGGGCTCGGCTGGGCGCATTGCAAGCGGTTCCACATCGGGCAGGCGAGTCCCGCAGCTCCCGCAGAACTTGCTTCCGGCGGGAGCCTCTTCGCCGCAGATGGGGCAGACCAGGGCCAGCGCTGCTGCACAGTTCAGGCAGAGCACAATGTCATCGGGATTCGCAAAGTTGCAGTTCGAGCAGTAGCGCATAGATAATGAACCTTTTGGTACCAGATCACAGGGGCATCAAAAGCCTTTCAAAAGAAAGGCTGTATAGTAGAAGGGTGGGGGCAAGCAGATATACTCTGCGATCTACTGCTCTGGATACCCAGCACGTTCTGCCCTGCAAGTTGCGTACCAGGGGCTGGCAAAAGCAAGATGATTTGGTCCCACATATAGTAGGTGGCTGGATGCTTGCATGGGTGGAGGGGGCCTACCGGAGAAACAGATAGGACCTTTGGGTTGACAGGTCAACCTATCAGGAAAGGGGATAGGACCATGAATGTAGAGGTTTTTGTGTTATGTGATGCGGCCACGGAGTGGCACGGCAAACTGAATATTCTGGGGGCCTTCGATGTGCTGTGGTCCAGGCAGATTCCGGCGGTGCATCCTCACTGCTCCATCGCGATTCGCCTTCGATTCAGCGAGATCGAGCAGGGCCAGCACAAGGTGCAGATTCAAGTCGTGGATGTGGATGGAAATGTAGTGTCACCTCCCATCGAGGGGATGGTTCAGATTGCGATCCAGAGCGGAATGACGACGACCGCCAATGTGGTTCTGAATCTCCAGAACCTGACCTTGCCCAACTATGGCGAATACTCGATTGATCTGGCCGTCGATGATCGGCAGCGGGCAACGCTCCCCCTATACCTCATCGCCCCGCTTGAGCCTGCGCCCTAGCCCTCAACGCGGATAGACAACTCGCTGGTGAGCAGTACGTGGAGGGCCGGAATGACTCGTACCACGTAATTCTTTTTCTCGGCTTTAGAAAGCCAGGGAGCCAGGTGCGTCACCAGGGCGAAGGCCAGTTCGATTTCCCCGCGCCCGAGGGCGCGGGGATCCTGGTACTTTCCTTTGTCCATATTCTCCGCGCGCCAGGGCAGCAGGGTCTCGGTGAGCCATTGGAGCACCTGGATCGCGCCCTCCACGGTCACATTCACGGACGAGTTTTCCGTGATAGAGAGCAGGCGGATGGAGGCTACCTCCACGCCCTGCATCTGGTCGATCAACTGCTGGAGGTCGTCCAGCGCCTCCAGGTAGGGGGAGAGAATCGTCCGAAGGTAGGTGGGGGTGAGACGGGGCGCGATAAAAGAAAACTCCTCAATGGGTTCTTCAAAGACGAGATGGCTTATCTTGACGCGCGGCACGATCATCCGCGCGAGACTTTCCTCCATCAAGCGCAGCTCCCGATCCGCCAGGGCTCCGTCTTCGAGGGGCGTGTTCTGGAGGCTAAAGGGAAAATAAACGATGCGCGGCAGCCGCCAATGGCTGACCAGGTTGTTGGCAACGGTCGGCCCAAAGCCATTCAGCGTTTCCGTGATGCGGGGCACTTCCTCGCCCTGACCGTGGACGGCCACAAAGGCATTGCCTCGCCCCGTCTCGATTTCCTTGCAGTAGAGCAGGGCCTCTTCCTCGGGAACCCCAAGCTGCATGAGCATATGGTAGAGGTGGGTAAGCCCTTTGGCTCCCTCGCCTGCCAGGCGAATCTTGTAGTCCGTCTTCGCAAGGAGTGCCTGATTTCGCTCGTCTTGAGCTGCCACGTAGAGCTTGATGCTAGACTGGCTAAAGCCACCCGTGAGCAGGGCTCGTGCAGCGGCCTGCGCCTTGTCTACTTTATCGTATAGCGCTATGACTGATTTCATATGGTAAGCGCCAGGAGACCCACGAGCTTGAGCGGTGGGAGGAATGGCACGGCGCTGAAAAGCGTTGCCATCGCCTGGCAATCTCCTTTCTAGGGGTAGGCATAGCCATCAACATGATGGAGCAGGCGGCAGTGGCGATAACTGATGCCCTCCACCAGTGCCGTCGCGGTGCGAATATTGAAGCTGCCGGTGGCGCGCACGGCCACGCGCCCGGTGTAGGTGCCCTGCTTCGCCTAAAGCGCCTACTGTTGGCTTACCATTTGGCACAACGGCGCGCACGATGTCGCCGGTCTGGAAGCCGTGCACCACTTTGGCTTGTTTGGCACGCGTGCGCGGAAAGCCATACT
>JACCSL010000389.1 GCA_013812995.1 Ardenticatenales bacterium
GAGGTGGGGCGGGTGGAGGTCGTGCTGCGCGCCGGGGCGGACGTGGAGCAGAGTCGGGCGGCTCTGGCCCAGGCGTTGGGCGACGGGGTGAGCGTGATCCGGACAATCCCCGCCGCAAGCAGCGGTAGCCTGAACCAGGTGATCTTGCAGGCCGGGCTTGTGATGGTCGGGCTACTCCTGCTCTTCGCAGCGGGCTTTGTGATTTTCAATGCCTTCGCCATGTCGGTCGCCGGGCGGATGCAGGAGATTGGAACGCTGCGCACACTAGGCATGACGCAGAGCCAGGTGCTGGGCACAGTCCTGGGCGCGGCGGCAGTCCTGGGTCTCGGCGGGGCGGGGGCAGGAATTGGCGCGGGGTTGGCGCTGGCATGGTCCGTGATGTGGGTCATGGACACGCTGAATAAAAGTCCCTTCGCGGTGCCCTGGTGGGGGTTGCTGGCTGCCCCGCTGCTGGGGCTCGGTGTGACTCTCATCGCGGCATGGCAGCCCGCGCGGCAGGCCAGCCGCGTTCCCCCAATCGTGGCGGTGCGCCAGCCAGGGGAGAGTGGCGCGACAGGCTGGTATGTGCGCTCCGGGGGACGCGTGGGCCTCACAATGCTGGCTATCCTGCTACCCGGATTGACCCTCTTTGGCCTGCTCGCACGCCCGGACCTGCTGGAGGCAGGGCTCGTCCTTGCCCCCGCAATGATTGCGCTGCTGGGAGCGATGATTCTCGCGTTGCCCACGCTGATTGGCCCCGTGGCCGCGCTGGTACGCCCCCTGCTCCTGCGCTGGCTGGGGACCACGGGACGGCTGGCGGTGGAAAATCTGGGGCGCAACCGGCTGCGCGCCGCGCTGACCACGGGCGCGCTCACGGCGGCGCTGACCACGATCATCGCCACCAATGGCTTTATGACCCTCATGCTGAAGGGCGGGCTCAACAACTACGCCACGCTCTTCCACGAGAATATCTTTGTGATGCCTAACATCACGGCGCAGTTCGCGTCGGGCGAGTTGTCAATGGAAAATTTCGATGGGCTCGTCGTGGTGCGGCGCACGATTGAGCCGGAGGCCCTGGCAAGCATCGAGGAGATGGCCACCGCCGGGCAGATCGAGATCGAGCACATCGCGGGCGCACGTATCCCCGACACCCTCAACCCGATCCCCAACAACCCCGGCCTCTTCGTGGACCATGAGATTTATCTTCGCGTGGGAAACTTCGACTTTTTCGAGGGCAATCCCGAACAGGCACGGGCGCTCATGGACAACGGGCGGGCGATGCTCATCCAGCCCATCGTGGCCGAGCGCCTCCAGGTAGAGGTGGGGGATTCAGTTCCGGTCCAGACCAGCCAGGGCGAGATCGCCTTTACCGTGGCGGGCATCGGCGGTAGCGGCTGGAACATGACGATCTTCCCCTACGAGGATGGCGTGTACTTCGAGGCGCGCGAGCCGGTGATGTTGGGCCTCTTCGTCCCGGAAGGCAGCGACATTGACGCCACACTGGAGGAGGTGAGGGCGCGGCTGGCGTCCTTCCCGGCCTGGCAGGCAGTGAACTTTCAGGCAGAGGGCCTTGAAACCTTTATGGGGGTCATCGACCAGTTCCGTCGCCTGCTCAACGCCCTGCTGCTGCTGGCCGTGGTGGTGGCCGCGCTGGGCGTCGCCAACACGATGGTGATCAACGTATCCGAGCGGAGCAAGGAGATCGCGTTGCTCCGGGCCGTGGGCGCGACCCAGCATCAGGTGCGGCAGATGGTGCTGGCTGAGGCAATGGTGCTGGGTGTGGTCGCGGCGCTACTGGCGGCACTCATCAGCGTCATCCTGCTTGTTGCTCTGGTCGTGATTGTCTCGCCCAATGCAACGGCCTCTGTAGGGCTACGCGCCGATTGGAGTACCGTGGAGCTTGGCCTGATTCCCGCGCTGCGCGAGATGGGCATCGCGACACTCGTCTCGCTCGTGATGGGACCGCTTCTGGCGGGGCTGGCCGCCTACTATCCAGCGCGGCAGGCGGCGGCGCGCGAGGTCGCAGACGCCACCCGTAGCGAGGCGGGCACTCTTCAGCGCACGAGCGCGGCCCGCCCCGAGGCTCCCCCCGCGCCGATGCGTGCCCTGGCACTGAGTATGGCCCGGCGGCAGATGGAAGCGCACCGCACCCGCAGCGTGCTCACGCTGCTCGCCATCGCGCTGGGCGTTGGGATGACAGTGGCAACCGATGTCATAGGCGGAGCCATCCTCAACGCGTTCGCCGCGTCAGGGGAGGATATACAGATGTTGGGCTCCGGGATATTTGAGCAACTGGCCGCCCTGCTATCCCTCGTCGGGGTGGGTATTACCGGCGCGGCGGGCTTCCTGGTCTTCAACGCCTTCGCGATGGCTGTGACGCAGCGCCGCCAGCAAATCGGGGCGCTGCGCTCCCTTGGCATGACGCGCCGCCAGATCCTGGAGATGGTCCTGACCGAGGCCCTGCTCATCGGCGCAGGCGGGACGCTGCTGGGGCTCCTGGCGGGGCCACTGATCGGGCGGGGCGTGGTGGCGCTGCTCCGCACCGTGGATACCCCGCTCAACATCTTTGCCGAGAGCGTGGCCTCCTGGGAAACACTCTTTCGGGCAAGCGCCCTTGGGCTGGGCGTGACGCTGCTCTCGGCTCTCTTCCCTGCCTGGCAGGCCACACGCCTCTCGCCGCTGGTGGCGCTACGAGCGGAAGAGGCCGCCGGAATCGACCGAATTTCTCTTCGACCGATGTGGGCCGCGATGGGTGCGACAGTCACGCTTTTTGCATATCTGGCCAGGAACCCGCCGGGCGAGTGGGTGCTCCCGCCCTGGGATGGCCGACTGACCGGGCTCGTCGCGCTGCTCTGGCTGGGCGTGCTGGCGCTGCTTCTGCCCGGATGGGTCGGCGTTGCTGCGGCAGGGGTGCGCGCGCCGTTCAGGGCCTTGTTTGGGGCAACGGGGCTTCTCGTGGCGGATCATCTGGGGCGCGGACGCGGGCGGACGACACTGACGGTTGCCACGCTTGCCATTGGAATGACGTTGATTGTCGCCATGTCGGGCTTCATCCACTTTGCCCTCAACGAGCTGTTTGGACGCGGCATTGAGCGGGTGAGCCGCACCCAAGCCTGGACCGTCAGCAACTTTGATTTCAGAGAGGGACTCGCCTCTTATTCCGGGCAAGCGTCGATTCGCCTCTCCCCTGAGGTGGTTCAAGCGATTGAGGCCGCTGTGGCCGGGCAGGCAGAGGTCGGGGGGGCTCACTTTGCCATCGTCCCCGAACTCTCCGGCATTGGCCCCAACTATATATCCTTCATCCTCGATCCCCGCATGATGCAGAAGACGGGAGACCTTTTCTTTACCTTCGGAGAGGGCGATTGGGGCACTGCCATGCCCATCCTGGAGGCGGGCTGCGGGGTGCTGGTATCGCCCGCTGTCGCGCGCAAGAACGGGGTGGGATTGGGGCAAATGCTGATCGTACAGGGATTGGAGGGTCCGCTCTCCTGCACGGTGGCAGGCATCGGGCAGGGCTATATAGGTGCGTCGATCATCGGGGCGTCGGTCCAGGCCGCCTTCGATGCCGAAGAAACGCCGGTGGATCTCCTGGTGGTTCCTGGCCCGGAGAGCGATCCGGCGGAGGTAAAGCAGGCGCTGGATGAGGTGGCGTCCCGCTACCCCGGAACCGCCGTTATCGCAACCAATGAGTTGGGCGAATTGCAGTACGATGCGTTCGAGCAGATCGGACTCTTTATGAGCGGGCTGCTGGTAATGACCATCGTCATCGCCGCGCTGGGCGTCGTCAATACCACGCTCCTCAGTGTCAGCGAGCGCCGCCGCGAGCTGGGGCTGCTGCGCGCGGTGGGGGCCATGCAGCGCCAGGTCGGGGCGCTGGTGGCGGGCGAGGCCGCGCTCCTGGGGCTGCTCGGAGCTGCCTTTGGGCTCGTCGCCGGGGCCGGGCTGACAGTCATCGTGGTGGTGGTGTTTGGTGGCAACGGCATGGGGGCCGATGACCTGGCGCTCTGGCCTGCCGCGTGGCGCTCCCTGCAACCTGCCCTGCGAAATGGCATGGTGGGACTGCTGGCTGCGCCGCTGATCTGCGCGGTGGCGGCCTGGCTGCCCACGCGTGCGCTTCTCCGTGGCCCGGCGATCCAAATCATGCAGTCGGAAGAGGCGGTCCCGCTCACCCGCGAGGCAGTGACGGGGTTCTTAGGGCGGGGGTCGCTCCGCACGCGCTTCGTGCTGGGTACTGGGCTGCTACTCCTGCTCGTTCTGGCTGTGCTCAACACGGTAGTGATCTGTCACGCCCGCTTGGAGTTCGAGGCGCGGCTGGCCGAGATGGTCAGCACAATGGCGGTGTGGAACGCCCGCGCCATCGAGGTGGCGCTGCCCCGCAATGCACAGACACTCAGCATGGATATCTTCGAGGGGGCGGAGTTCGATGCCAGCACCCTGTTGCGCTTCCAGGCGATCATGGATGAGATGAGCGAGAACGGGCTGACAGAGTACGCTATTGCTGACCAGGACCATGTAGCCCTCATCAGCCTGGACCCCCGTGACATCGGCACGCTTTTGCCGCCGCCCGCCTCCGCCGAGCGCGTGACGGTGCTCACAACACACAACGAGCAGGGCGAAGCGATTGTGGATGCAACCGCTCCCATTCGTAATGATGACAAATTCTTGGGCTCGGTGCGCCTGCGCTTCCAACCCGGTGAGTTCGAGGAATTGTTCGAGCGGTTGCGCAATGGTCTCTGGGCGATTGGTCTACCCCTTTTATTCCTCGCCCTGGCTGCGAGTTGGGCCTTGAGCACGCCTATCATTGCGGAAACGCGGCAACTCGCCCACCATGCGCGGCAACTCACGCCGCTACCCGCCAGTCAGAGCACTCCCTGGCCCTGGCAGCGCCTCTCGCTCCGCACGCGGCTCACTGCTTTCATGGTTCTCTGCGTCGTACTGCTGGTCGGCGCGCTGGAGGCCACGGTGCTTCCGGTGGAACGCCGCGAGGTGGAGGGCTTCTACAAACAGGGACTCACGACAGGCGCGGAGTGGGTGGCACAGATGCTCTCTGAGCAAATAGCCTCCGAGAGCGCCCTGCCCGGCGAGACCTTCCCGCTCCTGGGCGGGGATGGCTCGGGGACGTTCCAGCAGCTGATTCGCCTCTCCCAGAATTATGACCAGGGTAAGCTTCAACAGCTCAGCGAGTTGATGAACAATGAAGAGATGGCCTACCTCGCGATGGTGAACCCGGAGGGAGAGATTTTGCTCTCTGACCAGTTATCCCTCATCGGAGAATCTGCGCCGACGGTCAGCGAGAGCACGCTGGAGGAAGGCGAGTGGAACGATGAAGCGATCTGGATTATCTCGACGCCCATCCGCGAGGGGCACGAGGGAGCGCAGGTAGGCACCCTACGGATGGGGGCGCGGCGCGAGTCGACCGAGCGCTTCCTGGCGGAGAGCCGTATCTTCTTCCGGCTGGCCGGGCTGAGCGCGCTTCTGGCCGGGATTCTCCTGGCGCAGGGCATCGGCGGGGCCGTGACGGCCCCGCTGCGCGAGATGGCCGAGGGCACCCGACGCATCCGGCAGGGCGACCTTGATGTGAAATTCTGGGTCGATAGCAACGATGAGCTGGCGCAGTTGGCCGCTGCCTACAATGAGATGGTGGCGGGGCTACGGGAGCGTGAGTGGCTACGTGATATGTTTGGGCGCTTCGTCAGCCAGGAGGTCGCCGAGGCGCTGCGCACGGGGCAGGTTCGCCTGGAGGGGGAGAGTCGCGTCGTCAGCGTGCTCTTCTGCGATATTCGCGGTTTTACCGCCCGCTCGGAGCGGAGCACGCCCCAGCAGGTGGTCGCTCTGCTGAACGAGTACCTGCCCGTCGTGGTGGATGCGGCGCAGAGCTACCAGGGAACCGTCAACAAGTTTGGCGGCGATAGCACGCTGGTCATCTATGGAGCCCCGCGCGTGGTGCAGGAAAGCGCGTATCAGGCCATGCGCACGGCACTGGAGATGCGGACCAACCTGGAGGCGCTCAACCAGCGGCTCATCTCGCAGGGGGAGGAGCCTATCCGCATCGGGGTGGGCATCAACACGGGGATGGTGTTGGCGGGAGCCGTCGGCCCGCGCGAGCGGCAGGAGTACACGGTCATCGGTGATGCGGTGAATCTGGCCTCGCGCATCGAGGCACTGACGAAGGAGTTTCCCGAGCACGAGATTCTGCTGAGTGGCTGGAGCTACGAGGCGCTGGGTAGCCGCCGGAGCGAGTTCGACGTCGCCGACCTGGGCGAGGTAGAAATTCGCGGCAAGGCGGAGCCCGTCCGTGTCTATGCGCTGCTCGGGGCCAAATCGTAATCGCAAATCGCTATTGCTATCGTTCGTTATTGGTTTTGCCAAGGAGAACGCACGATGGCGAAAAGGAGAGATACATTGCGGATATCACCTCGTTCCTTCTCGCTTGTGCTACTCGTCGGACTCTTCTACCTTCTTAACCGTCTTAGTGGCTGCGTCTTGCAAGACGCGCCGACCGCTTCCCCCACCGCTGGCGAGGCCAGTGCGACTCTCATCTCTGAGAGCAATCGCCAGAACACCACGATCATCGTTGGCTCCAAGGATTTCGCGGAGCAGTTTCTCATCGGCGAGATGTATGCGCTGCTGCTGGAGGAAGCGGGCTTCCGGGTGGAGCGCCGCCTTGATCTTGGCCCAACCCCCCTGGTTCAGGAGGCGCTGCTGGAGGGTATCATCGACCTGTACCCGGAATACACCGGCACCGCGCTCCTGACGGTTCTACAGTTGCCCTCCGCCAGCGATGCCGAGGCGGTGTATGACACGGTGGCCGACGAATATCAGGAACGCTTCGACCTGCGCTGGCTGGCCCCCGCACCGATGAACAACACGCAGGGGTTCGCCATGACTCGCGAGGATGCGGAAAAGTATGGCATTCGCACCTTCTCCGAGCTGGCGGAGCACGCGAGTGAGCTGGTGATGATGGGGCCACCCGAGTTTATGACGCGGGAGGATGGGCTGCCCGGTTTGATGGCGGCGTACGGGAATTTCGAGGTCAAGATCTACATCCCGGTGGAACCCACGCAGCGCTACCAGGGGCTGCTCAACAACCAGGCTGATGTCGTGGTGGCCTTCGGCACCGATGGGGAGCTAGCGGAGTATGATCTCCTGCTGCTGGAGGATGATCGTCATTTCTTCCCGCCCTACCAGGTGGCCCCCATCGTGCGTGCATCGCTGCTAGCGGAGGCCCCCGAGGTCGGCGCGATTCTCGATGCGCTGGCCCCGAAACTGACCAACGAAACGATGCAGCGGTTGAACTATGAGGTCAGTGGCCGCGAGCGAACGCCCGCCGAGGTAGCAAGAGAGTTTTTGATTTCAGAGGGAATGATAGAGGAACAGCCTTGATCGACTCCGCCATCTTCGTAGAAAAATTGCAAAAAGCCTATGCCGGTCACATCGCTGTGCGAAGTCTCACCTTCGAGGTGGGGCGCGGCGAAATCTTTGGGCTGCTCGGACCCAATGGCGCGGGCAAGACGACAACGATTCGCATCCTGATGGACATCATCAAGCCGGACGCGGGCACGGTGCGCGTACTGGGCGAGCCGCCGGGCAAGGCGCGGCAGCGTGTGGGCTACCTACCCGAGGAGCGAGGACTCTACCGCTCCATGCGTGTGGAGGAGTGCCTGCACTACCTGGGTGAACTCAAGGGGCTGCCGACGCGGCAGGCCAAGCAGCGGACTAGAGAGCTTCTGGAGCGCGTGGGACTCTCGGACTGGTCGCGCCACAAGGTCGAAGAGCTCTCGCGGGGGATGCAGCAGAAGGTGCAGATTATCGCCAGCCTCCTGCACGACCCGGAGTTGATTATTCTGGATGAGCCTTTCCAGGGGCTGGACCCGGTAAACGTGGATATGGTGCGCGGGCTCATCCGCGAGCTGGCCGAGGCGGGCAAGACCGTGGTTCTCTCCGCACACGAGATGAGCCTTGTGGAAATGCTCTGCCAGCGCATCGCGCTGATTCACCAGGGTGAGGCCGTGCTCTACGGCCCTCTGGCAGAGATCAAGCGGCAATTTTCGCCCAACGCGCTGGAGATTCACCCGCCGCAATCGCTGGAGGGGTGGCCGGAGGTGCTCCGCACGGAACTTCAGGATGGGCAGCAGACCGTTTATCTTCACGAGGAGAGCGATCCGCGCGCTTTTCTACAAAAGATGCTGAAAGAGGGCATGGTGGTCGAACAGTTCAAGGCCGCGTCCGCCTCGCTCGACCAGATCTTCGTCGCGGTGGTGACGGGGAAGAACGGGCGATCCTAGCCCGCCATGCATCCACTCTTCGTCGTCGCCAAACAGGAGTACCGTTCCAATGTCCGCCGCCGGGGCTTTCTTGCCACCACGCTCTTCTGGCCCGGCATGGGCTTGCTCCTACTGCTTTTCCTCTACTTCCAGACAGGGACGATGAGTGAGGCCATTCAGGGGCGGCTGGGTGCCAGGCCAGTCACCGAGCTGACGCTGGAGCAGGAGGAAGTAGGCCCCTCCACGCAGATTGGCGTGGTGGATGAGGCCGCGCTGCTGACACGACCCATCCCTGCCGCTCTACGCCGC
>JACCSL010000406.1 GCA_013812995.1 Ardenticatenales bacterium
GGACTGAACCGCTCCAACGCTCCAATGCTCCTACGCTCCAACGCTCCTATATTTTGACGTACTCGCCGAGCTGCCCGGCGACTCGTTGCGGCACGAAGGCACGAACGTAGGTTCCCTCGGCCTCGTGCGTCTCTACCTCGATTTCCCCGTACTCGTGAACGAGATTGAGCAGTTCCCCGTGGTTGTAGGGGATGCGCGCCTCGATCTTGACCATCTGGCGGCGCAGTACCTCCTCGATTTTGGACAGCAGCTCGGGAATGTTTTGCCCCGTCTCCGCGCTGACGAGAATACTGTCCCCGTAGCGCGTCGTCTCCTCCTGGTAAAGGGCACACTGCTCGTCCGTGAGCAGGTCCGCCTTGTTCCAGGCCATCAGGATAGGTTTGTCCGAGAGCTTGAGCGATTCCAAAACCTCCTCCACGGCCTCGATCTGCGCATCCGCCATCGGGTGGGCGATGTCCACCACATGGAGGAGCAGGTCAGCGGAGGCGATTTCCTCCAGCGTCGCGCGGAAGGCCGCCACCAGGTGCGTGGGCAGCTTCTGGATGAAGCCGACCGTATCGGTGAAGAGGATCTCGCGCCCCTCCGGTAGCTCTACCTTCCGCGTTGTAGGGTCGAGCGTGGCGAAGAGTTTGTTCTCCGCCAGCACATTGGCCCCGCTCAGGGCGTTGAGGAGCGTGGATTTGCCCGCGTTGGTGTAGCCCACGATAGCGACCACGGGCACGCCCGTGCGCTCGCGCCGCTGCCGATATTGGTCGCGATGGCGGCGCACATCTTCCAGCGAGCGCTTGATGTGCGCGATCTTGCTGTTGATCTCGCGGCGGTCCACCTCCAGCTGCGTCTCACCGGGGCCACGCAGACCCACGCCGCTCGCGCCACCGCGTGCCGCGCCACCACCCGCCTGGCGGGCAAGGTGCGTCCACATACGGGTCAGGCGGGGCAGGCGATACTCATACTGCGCGAGTTCCACCTGAAGCTGCCCCTCCTTCGTCGCCGCGTGCTGCGCGAAGATGTCGAGGATGAGCGCCGTGCGGTCCAGCACCTTGACGTTCTCGCCAAAGAGCTTTTCCAGGTTGCGCTGCTGGCCGGGCGAGAGTTCGTCGTCAAAGATAACGGTGCCGACATTCAGCTCGTCCACCGCCGCCTTGACCTCCTCCACCTTGCCCGAGCCAATGTAGGTGGCCGGAACATAGTTGTCGAGCGACTGGGTGATTTGCCCGAGAACCTTCAGTCCGGCGGTCTCCGCCAGCCGCGTTAGCTCGGCCAGGGAATCCTCCACGCTCCAGAGGGAATCGTGCTCACGCTTGATCGAGACGCCAACCAGGTAGGCGTTGGCCTCTCGGAATTGTCCAGGAACATAAAAGTCTGACATAGTGCCTCGTATGGGTTGAAATTGGTGTTAAAATAGAGAGAAATAGCCGACTCAAGACCAATTTCGAATTCGTATCATCCACATGGGGGCACCTCGTTTCTTGCTCTCATTTGAATTGTTCTCCGACCAGTCGTCGGTAGTGGGGCCATTATAGCCGCTTTTTGCCTTTTTGCGATACCGTTCTCTTGCAAAGGAGATGCCAATGACGTCCAGCCTTCCAACCCTGGAGTTGCCTCCGTTTCTCAAAAAATCTCTGGTCGAGGGCCATCCCTGGGTCTACCGCGACCATGTGCCCAAGAACTTCCGTGCGCCCTCGGGGACGTGGGTGCAGGCGCGGGCGGGCAACTGGACGGGCTACGCCCTGTGGGACGCGACATCGCCCCTGGCGCTACGCATCTTCTCGCAGCGCCAGCCACCGGACGAGCGCTGGGTGGCGGCGCGCGTGGCCTCGGCCTGGGCGCTACGGGAGCCGATTCGCCAGCAGCAGCAGACCAGCGCCTACCGCTGGATTTTCGGGGAGGGGGACCATCTGCCGGGTCTCACGGTGGACCTGTACGGGGCCTACGCTGTGCTCGCGACCTACTCGGAGAGTCTGGAAAGCATTGTGCCCTGGGTGGTCGCGGCGATGCGTGATACCGCGCCGCTCCAGGGCATCGTGCGCCGACGGCGCGGCGAGCGGGACGAGGAAACAGGCAAAATCGAGGCCCTCTGGGGCGAGCTACCGCCGCGCGATTTGATCGTTGAGGAGCACGGGCTGCGCTTCCGCGCGAATCTCTACGAGGGGCAGAAGACCGGCCTCTTCCTGGACCACCGTGAGAACCGCTACTACCTCCAGCATCTGACAGAGGGAAAGCGCGTATTGAACCTATTTTCCTACTCTGGAGCCTTCTCGCTCTACGCCGCGCGCGGCGGGGCAAGCCAGGTGACGAGCGTGGACATTGCGCCGGGCGCGGCCGCCGACGCGCGCGCGAACTTTGCCCTGAACGGTCTCGACCCTGACGAGCACAAGTTTGTCGTCGCGGATGTCTTCGACTACCTGGAGCGGCTGCGCATCGAGAAGCGGCGCTTCGACATTGTCATCTGCGATCCGCCAAGCTTCGCGCGCAACAAGGAGCAGCTTCCGCAGGCGCTCAAGGCGTATGCCCGCGTGAACGCGATGGGGATGCGTGTGACGGAGCCCGGCGGCCTCTACGCGGCGGCGAGCTGCACCACCCAGGTCAGCCCCGACGCCTTCCGCGACGTGCTGGCCGACGCCGCGCGCCAGGCCGGGCGGCGTTTCCAGATCATCCACGATGTGGGCCACCCGCTCGATCATCCTATCATGGCCCAGCATCTGGAGGGGCGGTATCTCAAGTTTGTGCTTGGGCGCGTGGAGTCGATTTGGTAAGACGGAAAGTCAAAAGTCACCAAGTAGGCCCCTAAAGGGGGAAAGTCAAAGGTCAAAAGTAACGACAAACGGCAGAGGATGCGCTTGGGGGCGCATTTTGCCGTTTGTCGTTGCTGAAAGCTGACTGCTGACTGCTGACCGCTCCGCGCTAGCGGCGCATTCCGAGGATGCGCTTTAGATGGCGGTCCCTTTCGTCGAAGGTAGGGGTGAAAGGGGAGCGCCCATGCACAACGCGGCGATTATCCACGATGTAGGCAGAGTGGTGGGGCAGCAGAATCTCGACCTTGTTCTGGTCAAGGGTATGGTAGAGCTCCTGGAGCGCCGCTTGAGCCTCTACGCCCTCCGCCTCCAGCCGATCAAAGCGCACGCGCAGCGTCAGTTCCCCGGCGGGCGTCCGCTCCAGAATCGGCAGTTGGACCACGCGCCCGCCCTTGTAGTGCGGCGGGGCACGGAAGGTAAAGTGTGGCTCCTGGAGCGCGCTGATCGCCTCCGGGCTGAGCGCGGGCGCGCTCACACGGACATCGGAGAAGATCGACTCTCCTTCTCCATTCGGGTCTGGTTGCACGCAGAGCACCGCGATGAAATCCGGCGGCTCATCCACGTAGGAGAGGTCCGTGTGGTAATCGAACTCGTTCCAACTGTAGTACGAGGTCGTCTCGACACTCATCTCGTGGCGAACGGGTTTCAAATCCATGATCATCGGTCCTGCCTTCTCATCCTGAATGGGCTGACCCACCAGGCGCATGAGCGCAAAGAGAACCGCATCCAGGTCGCCCACGAGGTCATAGACGATGGAAAGCCCCGTTCGGTCGATCTGCTCCAGAATGCGCTCGCCAAGGGCCAGCAATTCCTGGGGAAATGCCACGTCCTGCGTGGGTTGAGCGGGGTCAAGCCTGGCGGCCTGTTCAGCCAGCCGTTGGCTCAGATAGGGAGGTAACGAGATACTTTCCATGAAAAACCTCCTGAAACGGGATGGGTGAAGTCGAGTGAGTGTAAAGCAGGAATAGCGTGCAGGACAACTTGATGCTAGAGCAAACAAAAGAGCCCTGCGGTGCTTTCCGCAGGGCTCTTTTCTGCTCACTGGTTATTTCAGGTCGCGCCCGAAGGGGAAGAGCGACATGGGGATGAGCTTGATGTGCTGCTTGGCGAAGGGAATCCCGATAATCGTGATTGCCAGAGCGAGCGCCGAGACCAGGTGCGCGATGGCGATTTCCCAGCCGAAGAGTACAAGCCAGATAATATTGAAGATCAGGGGAAGGGTGTCGTAGGCGCTTCCATCCTCCACGACTTCCTTCCCAAAGGGCGACATCGTGGCGAAGCCCAGCTTGATCGACTGTAGGCCAAAAGGAAATCCAATAATCGTGAGGCAGAGCGCCAGCCCCCCAACGATATAACCAAAGCCCACCAGCAGCCCCCCAAAGATCCACCATAGTACATTTCCCAGAAAACTCATTGTTGCTCCTTGCATTATCGACAATCTGCCC
>JACCSL010000421.1 GCA_013812995.1 Ardenticatenales bacterium
GCCGGTACGTCATTCTGGGTCACTCCGAGCGCCGCCATATCTTTGGCGAGACGGACGACATGATCAATCGCAAGGTGCGGTTGGCCCTGGAAACCGGACTCATCCCCGTCTTCGCGGTGGGCGAAAAGTTGGAGCAGCGCCGCGCGGGCAACGCGGAGAGCACCGTCATCGAGCAGATGGAGAAGGGCTTGCAGGGCGTGGAGACAGAGCAGGCGACGCAGCTGGTGGTGGCCTATGAGCCGGTCTGGGCCATTGGCACCGGGGAAACCGCGAGCCCGGAGGATGCGCAGGCGATGCACGCGGTGATCCGCCGCTGGCTGGGAGAGCGCTGGGGCCAGGAGATCTCGAATGGTATTCGGATTCTGTATGGAGGCTCGGTCAAGCCCAATAACGTTGACAGTCTGATGGCACAGATCGACATCGACGGGGCTCTGGTCGGCGGGGCATCGCTCCAGGCGGACAGCTTTGCACGCATTGTCCAATTCGAGGAGGCACCGGGCAGCGCGTCGTGAGCCGCCACATGTACACCGTTCACTTGCCCCTCTTCGAGGGACCACTTGACCTGCTCCTGCACCTGATCGAGAAAAAGGTTGGGGTGGGCGCGCGTGCGGCAGGAGGCGCTATGGGGTCGGATTGAGCTGGTTCCGATACTGGAGGCGCTGCCAGAGAGAGAGCCCCATCACAGTACCGCTGATGTCGATGAGTACATCTAATGGCGTCCCCGTCCGCCCCGGTACCAGCGTTTGATGCCACTCATCAGACATCGCATAGAGGAGCGTACATAAAAACGCGAGCAGGATAACGGGCTCCCGACCCGAGCCCTGAAGTCCCCGCGCATAGCTCGCGGCCAGAAGCGCGTAGCCTATAGCGTGCGCACTCTTCTTGAGAATTCGATTCAGGAGGGGTGATGGGACATTAGGGAGGGTGGACGAACTGGAAAGCACAAAGATGAGGGTCATCAGGAGCAGCGATGGCCCCCAGAGTCTCAACCATTCCTTCATCAACCCAGAGTTCCTTGTGCGTTGTTCCGCTCTGCGGCTGTGCTATCAAAAATATGGGTGAGCAGCCGCCGTTCGGCATCGCTCAGCACCACCTTGCGCCGGGCCATGACCTTCTCGGCAGTTTCCAGGGCCTTGTCAAGGCGATACTCACTTAGCCCGTCTGCGCCACCCCAGGAAAACGATGGTACAAGGCGGGGCGGCAGGCTACCCCCGAACAGGTTAGAAGAAATCCCGACCACCGTCCCCGTGTTCAACATGCTGTTGATCCCCGTCTTGGAGTGATCGCCCATCAGCAGCCCCACGAACATTGAGCCTGTGTCGCGCCAGTCGCCCTCGCACCAGATGGAAACAGAGCCATAATTGTTCTTCAGATCGCTGTTGTTCGTATCGGCCCCGAGGTTGCACCACTCCCCAAGATAGGCGTGTCCCAAAAAGCCATCGTGCTGCTTGTTGGAGTAGCCGTGGATGATCGTCTCCTCGATTTCCCCGCCGACTTTGCAGTGTGGGCCAAAGGTGCTGCCATGATAAATCTTCGCACCGATCTTGATGGTAGATTTAGGGCCTACATAGCACGGACCCTGCATCACCGCGTTCGCCATGACGAGCGCGCCCGCCTCCAGCAGAATCGGGCCACCTGTCGCATCCAGGACGACGCCAGGCTGAACCTGGGCGGTGGGATGAATAAAAATATCTGAGAGGGAAAGTAGGTGGACACCTACCAAGTCGGGCTGCTGCCCCAACGGCCAGCCCTGTGCCTGAGAAGTAATGCGCTCCCCGTTCCGCTGAAAGAGTTCCCAGGGCCACGCCACGAGTGGCCAGGAAAGCACCTCCGTGGGCAACGCCTCCACAGCGGCAAGCCCCTGCGCCAGAACCGAGCCGTCAACCCAAGCCCCCAGCAGTACCCCTTCCTCGTTGACGAAGCGGCGCGGGGTGCCCTGCGCTGGCAATGCTTCCGGCAGGGCTGCATCGGCCAGGAGCCGCCCGTTCAGAAGGAGCACCATGCCCTCCGACGGCGCTCGGTTGACGGGCAACCCCGTGCGTTCCCGCACGGCCTCTGCAAGAAAATCTCGCACGAAGAGCGCGGAGGCTTTCTGTCCATAGCTCTGCTCGATGGCCTCGCAGAGTGTCCAGAGACCGCAGCGCAGGTCAAAAACGGGACGTGTCCAGGCCAAGGGGAGAAAGCGCGCGGCTGCCTGATCCTCAAATAGAATGATCTGTGTCACTGACGAACCTCTCCCATGATACGCACGATGGGCTCGGTGTTCGAGGGTCGCAGGGATATCCAAACGCCATCGCCCTGGAGCTTGACGCCGTCGGTCAGGATCAATGTCAGATGATGAGTCTGCTGCAAGAGCGCATCGAACAGCGCGTTCGTTCCCTCGCCTGAGCCCTCCGCCACGAAGGGTTCGCCATTTGGCAACTCGCCCCACATTCGCAGAAGACCATCTGCCT
>JACCSL010000465.1 GCA_013812995.1 Ardenticatenales bacterium
GGGATGAGGTGCTCATGCGGGCGGAGATTAGGGCGGCGAACCCCGACCCTGACCTAAACAGCAACTACAGTGAGGATATCGAGGCTGTGCCAGGAGCCAACGTCACGGTGGGGATGCGGCTCGGCGAGGATAGCGGTCCCTTCGTGGCGGGCGGAGCGGTGACCTACACCCTCGACTATGCCAACCAGGATATGGTGCAGGCAGAGGATGTTGTCGTCACGGATCGCTTGCCCACCGGAATGACCTTCATCAGCGCCGTCATCCGCCAGGGCGGAGGGATCACCGTCCTCCAGCCAACGGTTTCTGGGAACCTGCTCACCTTCAACCTGGGTCTGCTGGAGGGATACCAGAGCGGCGAGATTCTACTCCGCGTGGCGCTGGCCGCCTCGCTCACGCCTGGGCAGGAACTGGTCAGCCGGGCAGGGATTTCCACAAGCTCCGAGGAATCCTACTCTGAGGACAACAGCGTGGAGGACATCCAGACAGTGATCTCGGATGAGCCCAACCTGTGGGTTAGCCTGAACTCTGGGGGCGATGGACAGCTGGGAGGCGTTCACTATTACTCCCTCTACTTCGGAAACTCAGGGACGCGCCCCTCCAGTAACGTGCGCCTCTCCCTGACGATTCCTGCTGGCCTGACGGCGCTGAACTTTGGTCTCACGCCGCCGACCTCGCTGGTTGGCAACGTCGCGACGTGGGAGATAGGCACTCTAGCCGCGTGGAGCTGGGCCGAGCCTCTGGAAGTCATCGGCATTCTCAATGCGGTGGGACCGATGACGAGCACAGCCTCGATCAGCGGTAGCAGCAGCGAGTCCTTCCTGGAGGACAACACAGCAGAGGCAGTGAACGAAACCCTCGACCTCTCACTGCCCGTCATCGCTGGTCCGGAGAGTGCTGTCATTGGGCCGAGACCAGCATTCTACGGCCTGGGCGCACCGGGCGCAACGGTTTCTCTCTATCTCTCCACTACCCAGAGCGTCCCGGGAGGACTGATCGGGACGGGATTGGTGAATGAAGAGGGAACCTGGGTGGTGACCTCGACCCGCACTATCAGCCCCGAGGGCTGGTACTGGGTCACCGGAACGCAGCAGCTTCGAGAGCACACCAGCGCGGCGGCAGGCGTCGTGAACTACATGACCTCGACGCTACCCTTCGATACGAACAGCCTGCGTCGTAGTGGGGAGCGAATGGGTGGTATCAACCAGCCTCTCGGTTGGGCCCCGCTCACCACCTACCCCATCGAGATGAGGCTGACGGAGTGTGCGGAGCCATTGACACCCACGCTCCAGGCGCTTTTCTTCAACGATCAGGGGCTGATGACCGGGTACCAGGATTTCCCTGCCGTCTCTATGACCGATGGAACGTTGGCTACGTTCGAGTTTACGACCCCGGATGTGGAGACGTCGTTCGAGTTGTTCGTCCTGTACTACTGCCCGCTCAACAATCCGCTCCGCAGCACCCACGTTCAGCGTGTGACGAGTCCGGGTACGCCGCGCTACCCGATGGCGAGCGCACAGGGTCCCATCGATGAAATCAAGCGTTACTATCGTTGTATCACCAGCCTGGGCGCGAACTGTCAGCCCGCGCCCCCGCCGCCCCCGCCCCCGCCGGCCTGCCCCGGTTGTACGCCCTTCAAACCGCTGCAACGGCCCAAGCCCACTGACCCGGACGGCTTTGTTTACGATGCCGCTATGGTCGAGGCGGGTGCCACGATCACCCAATCTGTCATCACCAATGCCTGGGTCACGGCTACGCAGCAGAGTGGCCCCGGCCAGTTTGCGCCCTGGAATGCACTAGAATTCGAGCAGTCCAACCCGCAGTTAACAGACGGTTCCTACCCAGACAGAGTACTGCGGCCCGGCTACTACTCCTTCCTCGTACCGCCTGGAAAGTATCGGATTCAGGCGCGCGCGCCAGGCTTCCTGCCCTATGAGAGCCACATCATCGAGGTGGTGAACACGCCCGTGACGCTGCATATCCCCATGCGGCGCAGCAGTGGGAACCAGACGGAGGTGGAAATCAGCCAGCAACAAAGGCTCTATCTGCCC
>JACCSL010000482.1 GCA_013812995.1 Ardenticatenales bacterium
GAATCGGGATGGGAGGTGATTGTTCGCACGGGCGGGCTGCCCACCATGATCGCCATGCTGCTGGTGAGCATCGGCCTGGGCCATCTGCGCGACCTCAGCGAGCAGGTCAAGGCCCAGGCCCAGACCCTCGCGCGTGACCAGGATATCCTGCGAGCAGAGATGGCCGAGCGGCGGCACACCGAGCGCGCCCTACGCGAGAGCGAGGAGCGCTATCGCCTTATGGTGGAGGGCAGCGAGCAGGTCTTTTTCTATTACCACGACACCGAAAATCGCTTCGGTTACCTTTCGCCCTCCGTGCATGATGTGCTGGGATATGAGCCGGACGAGTTGATGGGCCAATCGTTCGAGGTGTTGCTGACGGGCGATCCCTCGGACGAAACGGTGATGGAGAACACGGCTACGGCGATCCAGAGTGGGCAGCGACGGATGGCCTACCTGGCACAGGTGCGCCACAAGGACGGGCGCTACCGCATCCTGGAATTGGTCGAGACTCCCTTCATGCAGGAGGAGCAGGTGCTTGGCGTGCAGGGCTTTGCCCGCGACATCACCGAGCGCAAGCAGGCCGAGCGCCTTCAGGCCGTGCTCTACGAGGTGGCAGAGGCCGTGTATGAGACGCCGGACCTACCGACGCTGTTCCAGGCCATCCATCGGGCATTGGGTAAGCTGATCGATGTGCAGAATTTCTATGTGGCACTCTGCGAGCGGGAGCACCCGGACACCTTCTCCTTTCCCTACGAGGTAGACGAGCATGACAGCTACCGGGGAAGCGTGCGCCAGCTCGCGGGTAGCCTGACCGCCTCCGTTGCCCGGCGCGGGGAGCCGCTGCTGGTGGACCGCAACCGCTACGAGGCGCTTGCCGAAACGGGCGAGATCGAGCGCTACGGGGCACCTCCAGCAAGCTGGCTCGGCGTTCCCCTAATCCTCGATGAGAGCGTCATCGGGGTAGTGGCCGTGCAGAGCTATGCCGATGATCGGCTGTACACGCAGAAAGACATCGAGATCATGCAGTTTGTCTCCAAGCAGATTGCAGTTGCCATCGAGCGCAAACGGGCGGAGCAGGCCCTGCTGGAGAGCCGCGAGTACCTGCGCTACATGGCCCACCACGACCCGCTGACGCACCTTCCCAACCGTGTCCTCTTCTATGACCGCTTGAAATATGCCCTGACCCAGGCGCGCCGGTACAAGCGGGACGTGGCGCTTCTCTTTCTGGATTTGGATGGCTTTAAAGCCGTCAACGACACCCTCGGCCATGATATTGGCGACATGCTGCTCCAGGAGGTCGCCCATCGGCTCTCTGCGTGTGTGCGCGAGAGTGATACGGTGGCCCGCATGGGCGGGGATGAATTTACCACTATCCTCCCCGACATCTATCACTGGGACGACGCGACGCTCGTCGCGCAGAAGATTCTGTCCTCACTGCTCCAACCCTTCGTGATTGCGGGACACGATCTTTCCATCACCGCAAGCATCGGCTTGAGCCTCTATCCTTCCGATACCACAGATATGGAGGAACTCATCCGCCAGGCCGACCATGCCATGTATCACGCGAAAGAATCGGGCAAGAACCAATATTACTGGGCAGGGGCCAATAAACCCACCTGAACGAGTTCCTTTTAGCTGGAATTGCTTGTTTTTGAGGCCAGGCGCTTGCAAAAGAGCTTTGCTACCAGTATTCTTCACTCCTCGTTTCCCCTGGTCGCCCAAAGACAGATAGCTTCCTGAGAAAGGCGCATATCGTGACAGGTCACCCGCATCCCCCAGCGGCGCACCGTTTGCTGACTCCTCTTCAGATTGCCTGGCTGGTGGCCCTTTTGATCTTCACTCTCGGGGGGCTCCTGGTCCTTGTTCGCGATGCCCGGCGGATTGACCAGGTTCTCGGCTCTGTGGCGCAGGAGCGCCTCTACATGGTGGGGGATCTCGCTAATCTCCAACGCGAGATGCTACGCACGGACGTCGAACTGCTACGCTTTAGCCAGGAGGGTGCGGACCTCGGTCGGGTAACCAACCATTATGCCTTTGCGAAGGGGTATTTTCGCAATCTCATCAGCCGTACCCGAGAATCGCGCGGGGTGCTGTTTCGTGATGCCGAGGTTCCGCGCCGGCTTCTAGAGCTGGAACGGCAGGTTGCCCAGAGCGACGAACTGATCGCCGCCTATCAGGCAGCAGAAAGCCCGGAGCAGCGTGCCGCCCTTACCCTGGAACTGGATGCACAATTGGGTGAGATTGAGGAAACCATCAAGCGCATTTTCTTCAAGCAGGAAGTGGTTCAGAAAGAGGTCATCGAGGAGGCGCGGCTTATTGCCAACGAGTCGCGCCTCTCGCTCAGCCTCGTCGGGGCGATCCTGGCCATGACGACGGCCTCGCTCCTCTTCGTTACCCAGCAGATGCTGCGAACGGAGCAGCAGGCCAACCATCGCTTTCTCCTCGCCGCCTCCGCCGTCAATGGGGCCATCTACGATTGGGACATCCCTAAAGCCCACCTGCTCTGGACCGAGGGGCTGACCGAGACGTTTGGGCATCCCCTGGAGGAGATCACCACGACGGCGGAGTGGTGGATGAGCCAGATTCACCCGGAGGATCTTCCACAGGTCATGTCCCATCTGGAGGACGATATTCGCCATGGCCGGGATTTTGTCCATGAGTATCGCTTCCGCACGAAAGAAGGGAGCTATCTGGAGGTGTGGGACCGGGGCCGGGTGGGCCGGAATGGAACGGGTCAGGCCATTCGCATGGTCGGCAGCATGGTCGATATTACCGAGCGCAAGCAGGCGGAGCAGGCACTTCGGGAGAGTGAGCGCAAGTACGCCGAACTCGTCCAGGAAGCCCCCGATGCCATCATCTCCCTGGACCGGGATGGGAATATCGCCTCCTTCAACCCGACCGCAGAGCGCATGTTCGGTCACTCGGCGGAGGCGGTGCTCGGGACGAAGTTTGCCAAGCAGTCCCTGATCGCGCTGCCCTACCTGCCGAAGCTGCTTCAGGAGGTCGAGATGACCTTGACCCGGAAGGAGCGCCCGCCCTTTGAGCTGCAAATCGTGCGCAACGATAACCACCTGCTCATGATGGAGGCCAACCCGCGCCGCATCCAACGCGATGGGCAGGTCGTTGGCGTGCAACTGACGCTCCGCGACATCTCGGAGCGCAAGGCGTTCGAGGAGCAATTGGCCCAGCGCGTCTTCTATGACGCGCTGACGGGGCTTCCCAACCGCGCCCTCTTCCGGGATCGGGTGGATCGAGCACTGGCTCGTAGTTCCCGCAACAAGAGTTCCATCGCAGTCCTTTTCCTGGACCTGGACCGCTTCAAGGTGATCAACGATAGCCTGGGTCACAGCGCGGGTGACCAACTACTCGTCCAGGTGGCACGGCGGCTCCAGAGCTGCGTGCGTCCGGAAGATACGGTGGCACGGCTGGGCGGGGATGAGTTCACGGTGCTGCTGGAGGAAGTCTCTACCATTACCGACGCGGTCCATGTAGCGGACCGTATTGCGCGTGCCCTGCGCATCCCCTTTATACTGGAAGAGCGCGAGTTATTTAGCACGGTGAGCGTAGGCATTGTCCTGAATGGCCCCGAGCATAGCCGCCCGGATGACCTGTTACGGGATGCCGATGTTGCCATGTACCGGGCGAAGGCGCGTGGCAAGGCGCAGTACGAGGTTTTCGACACCAGCATGAACGCGCAGGCGCTGGAGCGTCTTGAATTGGAGACCGCACTACGGCAGGCGATTGACCGCAAGGAGTTCCTGATCTACTACCAGCCCCTGTTCTGCCTTTGTCCTGAGGGTGGGGAGCGCATCGTCGGGCTGGAGGCCCTGGTGCGCTGGCAGCACCCCCGGTGGGGGCTGATCCAGCCAGACACCTTCATTCCCCTCGCCGAGGAAACAGGGCTCATTGTCAACCTGGGCCAGTGGGTCTTGACGCAGGCGTGCCGCCAGATGCAGCACTGGCAGCGGCGCTATCCGATGGCCTCGCCTCTGGCGATCAGTGTCAATCTTTCCGCGCGCCAGTTTCAGCAGCCCCAGCTGGTCAATATGGTCTCGCAGGTATTGCAGTACAGCGGCCTGCCACCCGGTTCCCTGAAGCTTGAGATCACGGAGAGTGTCCTGGTCGAGGATGCCATCCTGACCTCGGAAACGCTGCGACGGCTCAAAGAGCTGGGAGTGCTCCTCGCCATTGACGATTTCGGCGTTGGTTACTCTTCCCTCAGCTACCTGAAACACTTCCCGGTGGATAGCCTGAAGATTGATCGCTCCTTCATTCGAGGCCTGGGGGCTGAGCAGGGTGACACCGCCATTGTTCTGGCTGTGGTGACTCTGGCGCGCTCACTATCGCTCCAGGTCGTGGCCGAGGGCGTCGAGAGCGTCCAGCAACTGACGATGCTTCGCGAGCTGGGCTGCGAGGTGGTGCAGGGCTACTACTTTGCCCGTGCCCTCCCCGTTGGCGAGGTTGATCCCCTGCTGGCAGAACAATATCGAAAGGAGCAATAGGGACTGGTTGACAGGAAGGGCATAATTAAAAGATGCCCTGAAAGAGGTGATATCAATGGCTGGTTACCAGCGTTCCCTACCCCTGTACCGATTGCTTACCCCCCTGCGCCTGCTCTGGCTCAGCAGCCTCCTGCTCTTCACGGCAGGGGGACTTTTTATTTTGGCTCGTGATGCCCTGCGCATTGACCGCGCCCTTGGCCCGGTGGCGCTCGGCCACGTCAGTACCGCGCGTGACCTGAGCAACCTCCAGCGGGAACTGCTGCTGACACAGATCAAAGTCAAGGGATTCCGGATGGAGGCACCCACCCCCGGTACCCCCTACAGCGGTTTTCGGCTGGACTCCGCCGCCCTGGCGACCTCCATCACCAGGAGCTTCGAGCAGGCCAGAGCGCACCAACAGGCCCTGTCGGCGCGCCTGGGCTCACCGAAGGGGAGCACTCTTTTTCCCCCCGAAATGGTGCAAACCTTCGCGGAGATGCAGCGCCAGTTCACGATTACCGATCGGCTTGTGACGCGGCTCCAGCGTCCCACCTTGACCTTCAACCAGCAGGTCGCCATCCTGGGAGAACTCGATACGGACCTGATCGCCACAGAGTTACTGGTGGGCGAACTGGCATACCAGCAGACCCAGACGGAGATAGCGGTCATCAGCGATGCCCGGTTGGTGACGCGCGCCTCACGTCTCTCCCTGGGGCTGGTCGGGCTGGTTCTGGCGGCCATCAGCGGCTCTCTGCTGCTTTCAATGCAGCATATCCTGAAGGTAGAGTGGCAGGCCAACGAGCGCTTCTACCTCGCCGCCTCCGCCGTGAGCGGGGCTATCTATGATTGGGACATGCTCCGCGATCACCTGGTCTGGACCGATGGCCTGACAGAAACCTTCGGGTACTATCTGGGCGAGGTGCAGCCCACCATCAAGTGGCGGGCAGGCCGAATCCATCCCGACGACTTGCCGCGCTTCTACCAGCAACTCCAGGAGGATGTTGCCGCCGGGCGCGACTTTGTCTGCGAGTATCGTTTTTGCACGCGCGACGGGACGTACCTGGATGTCTGGGATCGCGGGCGGGTGGTGCGGGATGCCACGGGACGTGCCACGCGCATGGTGGGCAGTATGGCCGACATCACCGAGCGCAAACGCGCCGAGCAGGCCCTGCGGGAGAGCGAGCGCAAGTATGCCGAGCTGGTTCAGGAGGCCCCTGACCCGATTATTTCTCTGAATACGGAAGGATGTTTTGAATCGTTTAACCCGGCGGCGGAGCGAGTGTCCGGCTACGCGGCAGAGCAGCTCCTTGGGAAGCACTTTACCGCGCAGCCCCTGGTAGCACTCGGCTATCTGCCGAAGGTGGTTACGGAATTCGAGCTTTTGATTCAGGGCAACGAGCGCCCGCCTTTTGAACTTGAGATCGTTAATCGGGAGGGTGGTGTGCTGGCGATGGAGGCCAATCCCCGCTGTATCCAACGGGATGGGACTATCGCCGCCGTTCAACTGACGCTGCGCGACATCTCGGAGCGCAAAGCCTTTGAGGAGCAG
>JACCSL010000487.1 GCA_013812995.1 Ardenticatenales bacterium
CACCTATACCGTCCAGTCCGGCGACAGTCTGAGCAAGATCGCGCAACGCTTCTACGGCGATGGCAGCCGCTGGAAGACGATCTACGAGGCCAACCGGGACAAGATTTCCAACCCCGACATGATTCACGCCGGTTTGGTGCTTACCATCCCCGATTAGTCGTCAGGCGGCGGGTCTTCGGACCCGCCGCTTGTAGTTTTTCGCCAGGAGTGACCCATGCAGAACAATCTGCCACTTGATCGCGCCGTGTCGGTGCGCCCCGGCGAGGCATTGGATACGCAGAGCCTGGAAAGTTACCTCCTGGCCCAACTGCCGGGCACGCACGGTCCCCTCGTCGTCGAGCAGTTTCCCTCGGGTTACTCCAACCTGACCTACCTCCTGCGGCTAGGCGAGCAGGAGCTGGTGCTGCGCCGCCCGCCCTTCGGGGCCGCCGTAAAATCGGGGCACGACATGACGCGTGAGTACCGGATGCTGGCCGGGCTGCGCACCGTTTATCCCAAGGTGCCCCAGCCGCTGCTTTACTGCGAGGATGACGCGGTACTGGGCGCGCCCTTCTACGTGATGGAGCGGATCAACGGGGTGATTTTGCGCAATCGCCTGCCCGAGGGGATTGGCCCGGAGGAGATGGGAGCCATCTGCCACGCGCTGGTCGATACGCTGGTGGAGCTGCATGGCCTGGACTACGAGAGAGCGGGGCTGACAGAGCTGGGCCACCCCGAGGGCTACGTCGCGCGGCAGGTCAGCGGTTGGACGCAGCGCTACCACAAGGCCCGCACCGACGACCTCCCCGAGCTGGAGGCCGCCGCGGCCTGGCTGGCCGCGTATCTCCCGCGCGAGCAGCGCCCGACGCTGCTCCACAACGATTATCGCTACGATAACGTCGTTTTGGACCCGGCGACCCTCTCCCACATCATTGCTATCCTGGACTGGGAGATGGCGACCCTGGGCGACCCGCTGATGGACATTGGCACCACGCTCGGCTACTGGGCGGAGCCAGGTGACCCGGCGGAATTGCGCCAGTTTGGCATCAGCAGCCTGCCTGGCAACCTGGACCGCCAGCAAGTCGCCGAGCGCTACGCCCAGCAGAGCGGTCGCGATATTTCTGACATTCTCTTCTATTATGTGTATGGCCTTTTCAAGGTCGCGGTGATCGCGCAGCAGATTTACTATCGCTATCGCCAGGGCCACACCCAGGATCCTCGCTTTGCGGGGCTCATCCATATTGTTCGAGCCACGGGTCAGTTGGCCGCGCGCGCCATCGAGAAAAAAAGGATCCATCACCTTTTCGAGTGAGTAACCATGCTACGCGTCAAGCAGGAGGGAAGTCGGCTGGCCATCAGACAGCTTCCCATCGAACTCTATGCCCTCACGGTGCTGTTCAGCCTGCCCCTGTTTACCTTCTCGCTTTCCAACCTGCTAAATCAAACAGAGGCAGATGGCACCTACTGCCTGCTCGTCTTTGCCCTTGTGTTTAGCTGGGTCATGCTCGATTTTATCGCCCTGCGCGAGGAGATCGTGGTAGATAGGGCGGAGAAAACACTGACGCGGACCGTGCAGGGTCTTGTCCGCTCGAAGCAGCAGGTGCTTTCGCTGGATGGGGTGTCCTCGCTCATTCTTGAAAGAACGCCGGATGGTCACGGGACTCAGTACCGCTACCTGTATCTGCGTATCGGGGAGGAAAGCCACCTCATCAATAATCCCAATCTTCTACACAACAAGCATCAGCGGGTTGGAGAGCTCCTTGGAGAGTTTTTGACCATCCCCTTGAATTTTTCAACCGCTGTAAAGTAGCCCTGCGGGGAGATATTTTCATGCATCGCTGTGACTGGGCGAAACGCGAGTCCCTGATTCCCTACCACGACACGGAGTGGGGGGTGCCCCTCCGCGATGACGCGCTGCTGCTGGAAGCGCTGGTGCTAGGCACCTTTCAGGCGGGGCTTAGCTGGGAGGTGGTTCTGAAGAAACGGCCCGCATTCCGCCACGCCTTCGACCACTTTGCCCCGGCCCTTGTTGCAGCCTACGGACCCGAGCGTGTGGACACCCTTCTGGCCGAGGAAGGGATTATCCGCAACCGCCGCAAGGTCGAGGCGGCCATCCAGAACGCCCGCGCCTGCCTGGCCGTCCAGGCACGCTATGGCAGCTTTGCTGCCTATCTGTGGGACTTCGTCGATGGTGTTCCTCTGCAAAACCACTGGCAGCACGAGGCAGAGCGCCCGGCCCAGACACCCCTCTCGGTAACCATCAGCCGCGACATGAAGCAGCACGAGTTCAGCTTCGTCGGCCCCATCACCGTCTATGCCTTCATGCAGGCGGTGGGGCTGATCAACGATCATCTGGTACCCTGCTTCCGTCACGCGGAGGTGAAGGCGATCTCCGGCCATTCCTGACAGACTCAGCCCTCAGCGTTCATTACCCCGTTTGAAGTTCCCCGTCGTTTTAGCCATCAGCAATTGTAGCTGAAACGAATCCAGCCCCTCTGCCC
>JACCSL010000552.1 GCA_013812995.1 Ardenticatenales bacterium
CCCCCCCCCACGACGTGACCAGACGTGGCATTAATCCTGCTGAACCCCCAAAACATCATTGCCGCACCGTTGGATTCAACCGCTGGAGGGACCAGGATATTGCTATGGAAAACTATCGCCTTGCCCCTGGGCTTCCCACCGTTGTCCCTATGCCGACCCAGTCCTCTGGAGTGCTGAGGGAGAGTAACGATATGCTACAAGTGCTCTTTCAGGCGTCGCCACTCGCTATCGTGACCCTTGATGCGGCCGGTCGTGTTGACCTGTGGAATGAGGCGGCCAAGGCAGTGTTTGGCTGGACCAGGCAGGAGGTTCACCTCCTGCCCTTGCCCTTCGTCCCTGTAGAGCAGGCAGCGTTCTTCAAGACACTTCACAGCCAGGTGCTGCGGGGTAGCAGCTTCACCCAGGTGCAGGCCACCTGCCAGCGCAAAAGCGGGGAGCATTTTCCCGTTCACCTCTCGATGGCTCCACTGCGGAACGCGCAGGGCAAGATTAGCAGCTGCATCGCTATTTTTGCCGACGTCAGCGAGCCGCTGCGGCTTGCCGACGAACTGCGTCAGACTCAGCATCGGCTTACGGAGAGCCGGGGGGCCGAGCGGCTCCACCTGGCCCGCGAGCTGCATGACGGCGTGCTCCAACAGATGATGGGGATTCGCTACCAGCTTGCGGAGGCGCGGCGCAAGCAGCTCAAGCAGAAGGGGAGGGAGGAGCAGGTTGAGGGGATGAGCCAGATGGTGACGGAGCTACAGCGGGAAACGCTGGAGGTGATCACACAGGTGCGGCGTGTCATCAGCGAGCTGCGCCCGCCCGGCCTGGAAGAACTCGGGTTGAAGCTCGCCCTGGAAGGGTTCCTGGCCCAGCTCCAGCGGCAGAGGAGCAGTGACTTACCTTCGATCCAGTTCACCTGCGCGGGCGCGGACCGCACGCTCTCTTCTCCGGTAGCACTCTGCCTCTTTCGGGTCACCCAGGAGGCGCTACGCAATGTGCTCAAACACGCCTGCGCCAGGCGGATCAGCGTGGCGGTGCGGGTGCTCGCGACGCAGGTGGATCTCACGATTCAGGATGATGGGCGCGGTTTCCAGGTGCCTGGTTGTTTGGGGGAGTTTACCCGTGGGAACCATTTTGGGCTGATCGGGATGGAGGAACGAGTGGCCGCCTTGCGAGGCACTCTATCCATTCAATCCCAGCCGGGGGAGGGAACCTTCATCACGGTTCGGCTGCCGGTGAGCGAGCCATGAGAGGAACAATGATGGAGACGATCCGCGTACTGCTGGCAGATGACCATCCCCTGGTGCGCTCCGGAATTCGGGCGACGCTTGCCGAAGAGGATGAGATGGAAGTCGTGGGGGAGGCCGCGAGCAGCTCGGAGGTTCTGCAAGGCTGCGAGTCCCTGCGGCCGCATGTCCTCCTGCTGGACCTTGGGATGCCTGGCATCTCCCCGCTGGATACGATTGCCTACCTGCAAACGCATTGCCCCAAGGTCAAAATCCTGATCCTGACGGCCTATGATGATGATGCCTATATCCGGGGGCTTCTGGGCGCGGGTGTGGCCGGGTATATTCTTAAGGATGAGGGAACCGATGTCGTCGTCTCGGCTATTCGCACCGTGGTGCAGGGCGGGCGCTGGCTCAGCCAGATCATTCTGGACAAGCTGGTGAATGGCGCTTCCCCCCCCGCCAACAATCTGGCTTTGACCGAGCGGGAACGGGAGCTGCTGCACCTCATCGCCCAGGGCTGGGACAACACCCACATCGCCGATGCGTTGAATCTGGCCCACCAGACGGTTCGGAATTACGCGAGCCGCCTCTACAGCAAGATCGGTGTGCAGTCACGCGCGGAGGCCATCATCTGGGCGCGCGCGCGGGGAATTACGGAGCATAATTAGCGTAGTACCTATGGCAGCAATCGCGCGGTTGGAGGCTGCTGCAAAACGGGTAGAATGACGCTATGCTTCCCATGAATCCTTCATATCCTATCCGACGAGTCATTTGTCTTTTCCTGTTGCTTGCTCTACTGGTGGCCTGTCGCCAACCCAGCACGGAGTCACTCGCGCTGCCCACGTCGACGCCGCCTGCCGTGCTGACGCTCGTGGTTTTGCCCACGCGCACCCTGGCTCCGACCAGTACCCTGTTGGCCCCTACGCCCACCGTAACGCCAACGGTTCTCCCGACGCCCGTCGCGACCCGCTACGAGATTCAACCGGGCGACAACTACCTGTCCATCGCCCTGGATCATAACATCACCCTGGAGGAACTGCTCGCCATCAACCAGCTTACCGGTGACGAGACGCTCCGTGTGGGTGAGACGTTGATTGTGCCACTTTCCATCCCCGTCTCTTTGCCGCCGAGCTACCTGGTGCACGACAGCGAGGTGGTCTATGGGCGTGCCTATGTGGGGTGGGATACGGCGGCCTTCGTGGCCGCGCAGGGCGGCTTCCTGGCGGACTATCGCGAGGGGGATCTCAGCGGGGCAGAGATTATCGACGCGGTGGCGGCGAAATACCATGTCGGCCCCAGGGTACTCCTGGCCGCGATGGAAACGCTGAGTGGCTGGGTGTCCAGCAAGGCCCCGCACAGCCTCTCCCCCTTTGGCCTGGAGGGGGAAGGTGCCCCGGACCTTCAGTGGCAGAGCGGCTGGGCCGCCCGCCAGTTGATGGAGGGCTATTACGGGCAGTTGGAGGGGCGTCGCGACTGGGTGGTTCTGAAGGGCAGCACCCCGGCGCGCCTCTCGCCCGGTACAAACGCTGGGAGCGCGGCGGTCGCTAATCTGCTGGCCGCTGTGGAGCCCGCCAGCACCTTCCCGGACCTTCTTCTCTCGGAGCGCTTTCAACAGAGCTATCATCGTCTCTTCGGAGAGGTAGAGGGCGGGGCTGTGCTGCCACCAGAGCGCCGCCAGCCCTTCTTTGAGCTTCCCTTTCCGGAGGAAGAACTCTGGTATTTTACCGGCGGGCCGCATGGCGGCTGGGGCGACAGCATCTCGGGCTGGGCCGCGCTGGATTTCGCGCCGCCCGTTGCCAGAGGGTGTTGGCCCTCGGCCTACCCCATCCGGGCTGTGGCGGATGGGCTCGTGGTAAGCAGCGATGCGGGAGAGGTCTGGGTGGATCTGGACGGCGATGGGGATCTCCGCACAGGCTGGGTTCTCCTGTACATGCACCTCTACGCCGAGGGGCGTGTGGGGGTGGGAACATCGGTGCGCGTTGGAGACCTCATGGGCTATCCCTCCTGCGAGGGCGGTGTCTCCAATGCCTCGCACCTCCACCTCGCGCGCCTCTATGATGGGCAGTGGATGCCCGCTGCTGGCCCGGTTCCCTTCCAGCTTGGGGATTGGAGCGCCGAGGCCGTTGTGGGCTCTTCCTATGATGGCTTTCTCAAGAGCAGGCGCGGCATGACGCTAAAGGCGTGCGATTGTCGCTCGCGGCGGCAGAATCGCTTTCCCGAGAAGCAGTATGTCGG
>JACCSL010000560.1 GCA_013812995.1 Ardenticatenales bacterium
CAGACAATCAATGTGGTTCTGAGCCTCCAGCGGTGCCATCTTTACTATCTGCGGTCAAAGAATAGCCAAATTTACCCCCGATTCGGTTAATTCCCAAAACACATTTGTTCTATGCGGAATGTCGGAGGCAACGCTCTACCAGGAGGCGCTCGAAGTGATCTCCGAAATTCTCCAGGGTAAACGGCGGGGGGTTACTCTGAGTCACGGAGGAGGGGCTTTGACGACTCGCGCTGTGCTTGAGAGCGCACGCTGGGCCAAGGATATAGTTGAGGTGGTGGCGTGGCCACCCCTCTCCCAGAATTGGGAGAGGGGCCACTGAGCGAAGCGAAGTGGGGGTGAGGGCTCCGTCGCGCTTTCTCACGGGGTCCGGCGCACCGCTGGCAGGTAGAGGTGAATCTGCGTGACGGGCGGCTCGTTTTCTTTCCAGTACTCCAGCAGGTCGAGGAGCGCCTCGGGCGGGTTGTTGGGGGCGAGTTGACCGGCCTGGTCCGTCTGGTTCAGGCCGTGGCAGGAGGCGCAGACGCGCACCTCGCCGGGCTGGAAGGTGAGCCAGAAGCGCTCGCGCACCACGCCCGTCCCGCTGCTGTCGGTGAGCTGCCAGGAGAGCGCCCGCCGCGCGGGAACAAAGGCCGCCATCGACCCGTCCGCGCCCAGGACGACGCTGCCTGTTGGCCCGGCGGCGTTCGGCGGGTTGTTCACGGCGGGGTCATGCATGGCCTGCGCCAGCACCCGGCGGCCCGGTCGTGGCTCATCGTTCCCAAAGGTGACGCCGCGCAGTTGGTCCGCCTGGAAGAACTGCATGAAGGCGACGTCATAGATTTTCCCCGTGGCACCGACGGTCTGCGCGCCGCCACCCGCGATGCGCAGGTTGTACGGCTGCTGTTTGTCCGCGTCGTCGCGGCTGGTCACGTTGCGGCTGACGACCAGCGCGAGGTTGTTCGCGGTGAGGTATGCCTGGAGGTCGGCCAGCTCCACGCCCGCCTGTGCCAAAATCTGCTGCTCGGGGGCGGGAAGCGTGACATGTCGCCGCGTGGGGCGGGGTCGCGCCCGCACCTCAACGGGGTTCAGCTCCCAGAGCGGCCCGGAGTAGCTCACGAGTTCGTCCGGGTCCCAGAAGCTGATGGTCTCGTTGATGCCAGCGGTCAGCGGGGTGCCCGCCACCCAGTAACTGCCACTCTGCACAAGGGTCTTCAGGCGGAAATCGTAGCGCGAGCCAGGGCTGGTGCGGCTGCCCGTGTTCTCATCGGCTCGAGTCTCGCTGGTGTGCACGGCAATCAGGCTGCCATCCGAGAGCGGGAGCGGGTCGCGGTAGTGGCCGGAATGGTTGGGGCCAGGCGTGTCTGTGACACTCAGTGTGTCGCGGTGGGTGAGATAGGTCACGGCCATCTGATCGGCGTTCAGGGTGGGCGCGCCGTTCAGCGAGACGATCTGCCCCGAGGCGTGCGTCTCGAACTCGGGGGCGTCGGTCCCAATGTAGCGGCCCGGCACGCGCGGATCTTCCTTGATCTGGAGGAAACTACGTGCGGGGTTCTGGTTAAAACTGGGTGAACTCCCCGCGATAAACTCGCGCAGGTTCGGGTCGTCGTTCAGGCTTAGATTGAAGTAGCTGTCCAGTTCATGGCGACCAATGTGGTTCAGCGTCTCCGCATCGGTCCCGTCCTCGTTGACCTGCCAGGGCAGGAACAGGTTGATGGTGTGCCCGGCCAGATTCGTTCCTTCCAGCAGGTCGGTGCGGCTGGAGCGGGGTTCCGGGAACACCTCGGTGCGATCATTCAACCGTGTCGCCGTGGCGCTCTCGTTCGAGTAGTTGAAGGTACCATAGTCCCCGCTTCCCTGGGCGTCCGCGTCTGCCTGCTGGTCCCGCTGAAGATGATCCCAGCGCGTGAAGATCAGCCGACCAAAACTGTCCAGAATGGGAGAAAAGGCACCGGAGGGCGAGTGCTCGATCAGGAAGAGATCACCCGTCGCCGGGGCGAGGCTCCACAGACCCGTGTTTGTGGGAGCCTCCTCGTACTCGTCGAGCTGCGGATAGAGGTGGCGCTGCCCATTGCGAGGACGGTCAGAGGTAAAAATAAGTCGCTCATCGGTGCCATAGAGCGGGCTGACATTGTTGTACAGGGCAGGCTGGTTGGCCACCTTCGTGATCACAGGCGTGTCGTTCTGACCCAACCCGGTGATCTCGTAAATCTGCCAGTAGTACGTCGCCACCTCGTAGCGCTTCGTTGGTGCACCAATGACCATGCTGAACACAGCCTTCGTTCCGCTCCAGTGCACGGAGGGCTCACGGACCGCGATAGCGTTGGTTCCCTGGAGTCCGCT
>JACCSL010000577.1 GCA_013812995.1 Ardenticatenales bacterium
TTTCCTTCCTGGTCAGTTTTGGAGCGACGTAGCGTGACGACTACGCCAGCACTTACAAATGTGATGTCTGCCACGTCAAGGCTCACCAGTTCAGAGCGGCGGAACGCTCCAGCGAATCCGATGAGCAACAGCGCCCGGTCACGCTGGCCGAGGGTGTCTTTGCCCAGTCCCTCTACCATCAGCCGGATCACATCTACCGTCGCGGCCGCTTTCTGCTGGGGGGCGACGCCATGCGTGCGCCGGATACCGGACATGACGAGTTGCACCTGGGGATCGCGCGCCGGGGAGGGGTGGCCCGCTAACTTATGGGCCTGGCTGATGGAGGCGAGGCGACGTTGCAACGTGCTCACCTTGTACTGCTCTGCCATATCAGCGAGGTACAGCGCGACGGTCTCGGGCATAGCGGGCAGAGGGGCGCGCTCGTGGACCTCGCACCAGCTGAGGAAGTGGCCCCAGTCGGCCTGATAGGCGCGCTTCGTGTTCGGGGCCTTGGCCTGGGAAGCATAGTCGCGGGCTTGCTCTGCAATCTCCTGAAGGCGGGCGAGGGCGGCCTGGGATCGGGTGGTGATCTCGTTCATTTCTGTATCTCCAGCATTATGCCAAACAAGACTCCTCCATAGATCACCAAAGTCATAACAGAGCAAATCAGCGTACCCACCAAGCTGACAACCTTCGCCACACCCCTACAGTCATTCCAAGTCATACCTATCCATCCAGCCATAACCCCCACCGGTGACGAAAACATGGCTGTCATGTTGATGACGAGTCCCACCACTAAACGAGGGTCGGTCAGTGGGATAGGTGGGACGAGGAGGGTTGGGTTCGTAAGGGCGAGTATGATGTAGGGTGTTTTTGCATATCCCCTCCAAACGGTACATTCCAGAACTCTGAGGTTGTTTTTCGTGTGCCACTCTCTCTAAAGCATTCTGAGAATCGGCTTTTGGGACATAGTGTGACACTCAGAAGAGGGATGTGTACCAACAAGTACACTTATTGACACCCTCGGTTCCGTGAAAGGACTCTGTTTGTTCCCTCATTTCTGACTAACGGAGGTCATGGAATCCTGGAATGTACCGTTTGGAGGGGTTATGCAAAAACACCCGTTTAAGATGATGGCAAGCAGAAGAGGCAGGATGCGCGCTAGAATCCAGGAGACGTGTGGAGGGTAGAGGGACACATGAGGCGGGAGGCGATCATCAAGAAGTGCTGTGGTTTGGTCTCGACGATGACGAGGAAGGACATGGAACAAACCAGGCGAGCCGCGCAGGAGGCTAGGACGGAGCCAGGATGGACCGCATGACGAAGCAGCCCGTCTCGTCCTCTCATATTCCTTTTCATTTGCCACCGGAGGTACGGGTGTCCGCTACCCCGCTCCTCAGCGGTATTGGGCTTCACCCGGTTCGATAGACAAAGAGATTAGGCTGCGCCCAAGCAGCGTGCCAAGCGGTCATCGAATTCGACGGGCGTCATGTAACTCAGCGAGGAGTGCCGGCGCTGGCGATTATACCAGACCTCGATGAACTCGAAGACGGCCAGGCGGGCCTGGGCATGGGTCTGCCAGTGGCTGCGCAGAATGAGTTCACACTCCAGGCTCGCAAAGAAACTCTCGGCGACCGCATTATCCCAGCAGTTGGCGCGTCGGCTCATGCTGCACGTCATACCATGCGCCTCCAATAAGGCTTGATAGTCCTGGGAGGCATATTGGCTGCCCCGATCTGAATGGTGCAACAGACCAGGTTGCGGATGGCGCTGCCCGACGGCCATCTGGAGCGCATCGATGGTAAGCGAGCGCTCCAAGGTGGGCTTCATCGCCCAACCGACCACCAGACGACTCGCCAGATCCAGCACTACGGCCAGATACAACCATCCCTGCGCCGTTGGTAGGTACGTGATATCGGCAACCCAGACGCGATTTCGCCCCGCGATCTGCTCGACCGCAAAGTGCCGCTCCAGATGGTTGGGGGCGATAGGATGCGAATGTGCGGAGTCGGTGGTACGTGGGCGATGGCGGCGCGGACGGTAGGCGCGCACCTGGGCCTGCCGCATCAGCCGTGCGACGCGCTTTTGACCGCAGCGGATGCCGCGCGCCCGCAACTCGGCATGAATGCGCGGGCTCCCGTACCGCTGTCGGCTGTGCTCGAACAGGCTGATGATCTGCCCTTGGAGCTGCTCGTCCGCCTGCTGCCGGGCGCTGGGCGCTCGTTTGAGCGCCGCGTAAAACCCGGCGCGGGAGACGCCCAACACGCGGCACATCAACGCTACGGGGTAACGCTCCCGCTGCCCTGGTCCAGCTCCTCCATGCGCCGCTGGTAGCGCCCCTGAAGCTCATCCGCACGCTGGCGGGCCAACCCCGAGTTCAGCTTCGCGTTGGGCCTGCCCGCGCTTTCAGCCGCCTTCAGTTCCTCGGCGCGGTGGTCCCAGTGGTTGATCTCTTTTGTCAGACGTGCGTGGACCGCCGCGCGCGTCTTGTCGATAAGGGCGGGCTTTACCTGCCGCACCTCGCGCAGGTGCTCCGGGACGAGCGTGCGAATGGCATAGGCAACGGCCACCTCCTCCAACGCCTGGGTCGAGAGCACTTCAGCCACCGCCGATGCAAGGAGTCCCTGCTCCCCTTCAGCCAGCGGGCGATAGTCGAGGTAAGGCGCGTAACCCGCGTGCTGCGGCGTGGCATCGTCTGACCCGAGGGGAATCTCAACGAATTGCAGGCGTTGTGAGACAACGTGCCGCCCACCGCCCGGCGTAGGTCGCCCATCCTGGATGGCGTGCTCCAGGTAGAAGAGGGCGCGCATGGTCTCGCCCGGATCGCTCTCATCGACCAGGATAGCTCCCTGCTTCATCAGGTCGCGGTGGCGCTCCAGGAGGAGGTCTACCACCCCCGCCAGCAGCGCATGGCCGGGCGTGAGAAGCGCCGCCTCGGGCTTGCCAGGAAGTTGCCGCGATTCCTTCTCGAAGCAGACGCGCTCGTAGCGCGGCAGAATCGTCTCGCGCAGGGTCAGGGTCTCGCTGCGCTGCCGGATCACAGCGGGGACATGGGTAATCTCATAGCGGCCCGCCTCGCGCTCGCGCAGGGTGCCGCCCAGGTGCTGGAAGACTTCCTTGAAGAAGGAGGCGATGTAGTGCGGCTGGAGCTTACGCGCCGCCAGTCGCTCCATCTCGCGGCGAATGGCCCCCACGCGGCTGGCGTCCATCACATCATGCGCGAGGGCACGCTCGTCCAAGAGCTCGCGCAGCCGCGCCTGGTCCAGTGCCCCCTCGACCACCTCCGCCAGCCGGGCGCGCACCTCGGGCTGGTCGCCGTAGCGCACCGCCTCGATCATAAGCTGGCGCAGCGCCTTGCCCGCCAGCGCCTTGCCCAGCACATCGAAGACCGCCCCGCCCAGCGCCGCCCGCTCGCGTTCCAGCTTGCGCAGCAGCGTCAGGTACACCTCGCCCTCGCGTGTCTCCTCCGCGAGCAGGTTCCACAGATGGCACACCTCCGTCTGCCC
>JACCSL010000611.1 GCA_013812995.1 Ardenticatenales bacterium
GTGGTTGCCCATGTCCGTCACCTCAGAGGTGGGGAGTCCAAAGAAGGTAAGGGGGTCACCTGCGGCGAAGTAGGCACTGTGCAGGGCGGGACGTACGGCAAGGAGTGCCTGGCGCTTCTGCACAATCTGTGGGAAGGTGAGCCCCGCCCCATCCCACCCCGGCTGAAATTGGTGAGGGGTCTGGCGCGTCTGGAGCAGGCGCGGATCGAATCCCGCGCGGTTCAGATCGTCAAAGACATTGACCAGCACCACCGTCTGGCTATCGGCGCGCCACTGCATGATGGCTTTCTGGAAGGCCTGGGTGATAAACCCGTCATGTTCGTAGCGGCGCGAGATAGGATACCCGATGCGCTGCAAGCCCCAGCGGTCGAAGGCGGAGAGAAAGCGCGCTTGCGTATCATCGCAGACCGCGAAGCCATAGGGGGCCTGACCCTCTGCCGTCTCCGTGAAGAAGCGACAGGTGGGGGCCTGCGCGGCAGCGGCTGGCGTGCGACTCAGCGCGCCGAGCAGGCCAAGTAGCAGGGCTAGAAAAACGAAGATGCTTGGTGGACGTTGCATTGGTTGACCTCGGCTTGTTTTGTGATGTGGCGAGAGTGCCCATAGCGTCAGGATACGCCTCTCGCGCCCCAACTTCTGGACCTTATCCGGTCCAGAAGCGGACCAATGTCTGACTGTTGATGGGTGCCCTCTACTCTTTTCCTCCCCACTGCTCCGCCCGATTGCAGTGACCCTTCACCTTGTTTTATTCCGAGGGCCTGGACCTGGCGGCAACCTCGGCGCTAGGCTCCTCCGTGAGGCCCTGCGCTTGCAAGGACTCGCGCATTACACCGCCGTGTCCCGGTAGTGCCCGATGTGGAGTACCTGGGCGTCCTCAGGCACGCCACTCATAATCCATCGGGGCGTGCAGACAGCCACGCCGCGTGCCGGGCTCTGAGCCGCGCTCGTGCCCTGGCTGAGTCGGTGATGACATCCATCCCGCCATCGTAAGGATGGAGGACCCAGCGGCAATCGGCTGAAACAATCAAGACATTGAACACTACCTCATCGGCCACCAGCCGTACCAGCCGATCAAACGTTCCTGGGTGCCATTGGTGGAGGCTGGCGAAGAGATGCCAGTAGCTCGGAGTGTGGAAATCCTCGTCTATCTCATGCATGGCAACCGTACGCCATGCCGCTCCGCCGGGCTGGATCCGTGCTAGTTCCGGGGAGGCCCGCGGGGGTAGCAGCGATGGGGAATACTCTGTTGTCAGCAACACGACTGGCGTTCCGAGCGGCGCGAGCTCCCCCAGAATGCAGTTGTGCCGCGCCAGAACTTCGGCATACTCCGCCTCCTGCTCTGGGTATCGCTTCGCGCCCGGCAGACTGTGGAAGCGCACCCAGTGCTCCGCGAATACTATCCGCAGGTGGTGCCCCACCGGCGCACAGTTCGGAAAATGCACATCCCACTCAGAGAGTATGGGCATAGGTGAAGTCCATCTGGAGGTTAATCTGATCCCGAGTAGCTATGCGGTGATTTAGCCGCTGCCATTCTGCGTGGAGCACTGCCAGGGTCGCCCCGGTTGGGTTGAGTTCACAGAGGGCCACGAGCCAGGCGGGAGGCTAGTCGTTCGCTCCAGGCCATCCACTGCCGCTCCGTCAGGTAGCCGGACTCCACACCTGCGATGAGCGCCTGAACTGCTTCAACCATGAGGCCTGCTCCGCGCTCCTTTGCTTTCTACTCTGCCTTGCATGTCGTGCTCGGCCAGGGTTACTCCCGCTACTCCTACCACGTAACACTGTTTATGCCGCAAACTCGACGCCAACCAGGACATCCCCGCGCTGCACCTCGTCTCTGGTGACGTCGCGCAGCAACAGGCCAACGTTATCCCCTGGGCTGGCCTGATCCAGCAGCTTCCGCAACATCTCGATTCCCGTAACGACCGTGTTCCCGAGGATTGTGCTTTGCCGCCGGAGCTGGACGGTATCGCCCACCTTGAGGGTGCCGCTTTCGACCCGGCCCGTAACGACGGTGCCGCGCCCGCGTATCAGGAAAATATCTTCGACCGTCATCCGAAAAGAAGGATCACTTGCCATAAAAGCCTCCGCTGGGGAAGGTGCCATTGGATGGGATAGGGGGAATCAGGCGTGGTTCGGTTGACACAAAACCGCGCGACCAGGACGGGTATAGGGGCTAATGGGCATAGACCGAGAGATTCCTGGAAGAACGCCGTCATGAGTTGCATCATGCCATCCACATCACGGGCGTTCAGGGCGTTGTTGAAGCG
>JACCSL010000619.1 GCA_013812995.1 Ardenticatenales bacterium
CTCCAGGCCGTCCGGATGGTGAGCGTCCGAGTCGATGGAGAGCAGGCAGCCATACTCCAGCGCCTGGCGCGCGTGCGTGGGGTCCAGGTCCAGGCGGTCGATCTGCGAGTTGATTTCGAGGATTGTGCCATGCTCGGCGGCGGCCTGGAGCACTGCCTCCATGTCCAGGTCCGCCCCCTCGCGGCGGTCCAGCAGCCGGTTGGTCATGTGGCCGATCACATCGACATGCGGGTTGCGGATCGCGCCCAACATGCGGCGCGTGACCTCCTCGCGCTCCCCGCGAATGCCAACGTGCATCGAGGCCACGACCACATCGAGCTGGGCCAGGAGCTCATCCGGGTAATCCAGGGAGCCATCGGCCTTGATCTCTACCTCGGCCCCCTGGAGCACCGCAAAATCGTCGAATTTGGCATTGACGTTGATGATCTCGTAGCGCTGCTGGATGAGCCGCTCAGGCGAGAGGCCGTTAGTCATGGCAAGGCTCTGAGAATGGTCGGTAATAACGATGTACTCGTAGCCAAACTCACGCGCCGCCTGCGCCATCTCCAGGATGGTAGATTTGCCATCGCTCCAGTTGCTGTGCATGTGCAGGTCGCCCAGCAGGTCATCCAGTTCCACCAGGTCGGGCAATGCATCGTCGCGCGCGGCTTCGACCTCGCCCCAATCCTCGCGCAGCTCCGGGGGAATCCAGGGGAGCCCCAGCTTCTGGTACACCTCACGCTCCAGGTCGAAGGTCAGCAGGTTGCCCATGTCGTCGAGAAAGCCGAACTCGTTGCGGCTCCACCCCGCTGCCTCGGCCACCTGCGAGAGGCGCATGTTGTGGGCCGCCGAGCCCGTGAAGTATTGCAGGGCCGTGCCCCACTGCTCGGGTGGAACGACGCGTAGGTTGGCCTGCTCGCCGGAGTGCAGGCGAAGGATACTTTTACTCTCCCCCGCCACAAGCACCTCGCCCACCTGCGGGAGGCCCTGAAACGCGGCCAGAATCGCTGCGGCTTCCCCTGGATTGGCTGCGACCAGCATATTAATGTCGCCAACGGTCTCGCGGCGGCGACGTATCGAGCCCACAAGGTCCGCGCGCAGAATAGATGGTCCGACCTGCTCGCTCAACGTGACCAGCAACGCCTCCGCGCGGGGCAGGACGATGCCCAGCAGGGGGCGCTCCGAGCGACGGCGCACCGACTCGATGCCAGCGAGGATACGTTGCTCTGTTTTGGGGCCAATGCCAGGGACTCCCTTGAGTTGCCCGGCCCGCGCCGCCGCCTCCAGCGCGTCGAGGGAGGCGATGCCCAGCGCATTGTAGAGGGTCATCGCGCTCTTGGGGCCTACATCGGGTACCTTCATCATCTCGGCAACCCCGGCGGGTACCTCTGTCTCCAGCCGATCTAGCAGACTTAGCCGCCCCGTCTTGATAATCTCGCCAATCTTGTCAGCAATCGCATCGCCGATGCCTGGAATATCCTTGAGGGTGCCCTCGCGGTAATCCTCCTGAATCGTGCGCGGCAGGGCGCGGATCGTCTCTGCGGCCCGGCGGTACGCGCGACTCTTGAAGGCGTTTTCGCCCTTGAGCTGCATCAGGTCGCCAATTTTCTCGAAAAATTCTGCAATCTGCCCGTTATTGAGTTGGGGCTGCTCGCTCATTCTCGGCTTCCTCTCGTGCGCCACAGAATCCATCCACCCGCCAGCAGCAGCAGCAAGGCCAGGGCCACAAAGGGCAGAGCCTCGGGGCCGAGCAGCGTGGTAGCTGGCACCGGTGTGGCAGCGGCAGAGGTGCCCTCTTCCGCCGCTGGCGTGGACTCTGTCATCGCCATAACACCATCCGTCTCTGTCGCAACGGGGCTGGTCATCTCCGGCAGCGACAGTGTTGGGGTGACGATGGCGCTGTCCGCCATACTGCCATCGAGCTCTTCCCCGGCTCCCGTCATCTCGGGGGCAGAGAGAGCGGGCGGCACAGCCGCTGTCGTGGCCGTACCGGGTGCCGTCCCGCCTGCGCCTTCGCCCTGTGGGGCCAATGTGGGCGCGGCGGCCAGGGTCACGGGGGTTTCTTTCAGTAGCTCTTGCTCCGCTGCGCCACTGTCGGCGGCCTCTGGGGCGCCCTCGCTCTCCCCACTCTCGCCCAGCGCAGGCTCGGCCGCGCTGGATCGCTCGGCGGGCGGAGCCTCCACCGCTGTGCTTTCCTGCTGCATGGCGACCGGGCTGTTGGCCCCGCGCTCCCCGCTCTGACCCTGCATCTGTACCACGACCATGCAGAGTAGCAGCGCGGCGACGGTGGCAAGGCCACCCAGCCACTGCTGCCAGCCAGCCAGCGACCAGCGCGGGGTAGAGGGCGCGGGGTTGACCAACGCCTCCGTCACATAGAAGGTGCGCGGCGGTGGCACCGTGGGCAGCGCCTGGAAGAGGCTGACCATCCGGCGCAACCCCTCCAGCTCGCGCTGGCACGCGGCGCAGCCCGCCAGATGGGCATCCACCTGCACACGCTCCGCCGAACTCACCTCATCGTCGAGGTAGGCGGAGAGCAGGTCAGGGTCGAGATGTGAGGTTGGGGTAGCCATTGTCCGGGTCCAGTTCCAACAATAAAGGGAGTTTGATCTTAGAAACGATATTGCTCAGGTAAAAGTTCCGACTGTTCCTGAAGCAACTCCCGGACCCTACGCCGCGCCCGCGAGAGGCGACTCTTGACCGTCCCCAATTCCACCTCCGTCGCCGCCGCGATTTCCTCATAGGAATAACCATGCACGTCGGACATCACCAGGGTTAGACGCTGGTCGATGGGGAGGTGGAGAATCACCTCCTGGAGCCAGGAGGCGACCTCATGACGGAGCGTGGCGTCGTCGGGCCGCTCCGGGGCGCTGTGCTCCCCGGCGGGGTCGGGACGGCTCTCCGCGCCGCCGCTGCTGGCCAGCAGCAGGGCCTCCAACGAGGTGGCGGGTCGCCGCTTCTCATATCGGATCAGGTCGTAGCACTGATTCTTGACGATGCGAGCCATCCACGCCCGGAAATGGCCGCCGCTGTACTGATCTATTTTCCGGTAAGCCGAGACGAAGGCATCCTGCGTCGCATCAGCCGCGCGGTCGCTATCGCCCAGAACACGCAGGGCGATGTTGTACATGAGGGTCTGGTGGCGACCCACCAGGCGATTGAAGGCGTGGCGATCTCCCGCCTGTGCCTGCCGCACGAGAGTGTCATCGTCGGGGGCCTCCGAATCTCCCTCGGCCAGCACGTATCGTCCCGGCCCGAAGAGGCCAAGCAGCACAAGCAGGAAGAGGGAGAGAAGCCAGGGCCAGAGTAAGTGAGTAGACATAAAATAATAGTAGGGTTGATGCCTGAATGCGGCTTCATCATATCATTACCCGCTTATCCAGGGAACCTTGCCTTTTGACG
>JACCSL010000691.1 GCA_013812995.1 Ardenticatenales bacterium
GACACCACTCGTAGAAGCGGAGACGCTTTCGGCACAGATTAAGCGCTCGGTGAGCGTGCGCTCACTCGTCAGTCGCTACGTGGATCTCTCGCCCTCAGGAGTGGGGTACTGCCCCTTTCACGAGGACGACTGCCCAAGCTTTGCCGTCAACGATGCGGGCAACTACTGGCACTGCTTTGCGGGCTGTGGGGGCGGCAGTGTCATCGACTTTTGGATGAAGAAGCACAAGTGCGATTTTCGCACAGCGGTCGCCCAGTTAGCCCACTTGATGCGCGAGCAGGGAGCGCCCCCGAGCGCGTGAGGTATGCCAAGACAGGAACTGGTCGTACAGGGCAGCAGTGGGCTCATCTACCAGGCCAACCAGCAGCGGCGACAGCAGCGCTTTGTGCGCCGCAGCCAGCCTGCGCCCCTTACCATTGAGGCCAACTCGCGTGCCCCTGCTATTCTTTGGTGGCTCTTGAAGCTGCGCTTCTTGGAGACGCAACACTTCGCACGGCTGCTCTATCGACCGGGTTCGCTCAAGTATGCCGAGCGCCAACTGCGCTCTCTCTACGACCACGGGTACCTCGAGCGCTTCCCGAGTCCGATTATCCGCCAGTGGGGGAGCGTCCAGTCGCAGTTCGGGGCGAGTCGCGTGGTTCACTGTTTGGCCGAGCGGGGAGTGCGCTTCTTGGCTTCGGAGTTGGGTCTGGCACGCCGTGATCTGGACTGGCAGCCCCGCCACAACCGACAGCCGGGGAATCTTGCCCACACGCTGGCCCTCAACGACTTCCTAATTATGGCCCTCATGGGGGCGCAGCAAGTGGGCTGGATGCTGGAAATTGTGCAAACCGAACGGGAGATCAACCAGTCCGGTGGGTATGACCGGGTGACGGACCCGCTCACCGGACAGATAGTGAGTGTCAAGCCCGATAGTGTCTGTCGGTTACTGCTCGCTCCCTCGCAGGGTATCTACTTCTCGGTGGAGTTGGACCGGGGGACCGAAGGGCCAGAGAAGATCAAGGCCAAGGTCCGGGCGCACGCGGCGCACTTTACGAGCGGGGCATACACCAAGCGCCACCAGACGACGAGCAGCCGGATTTTGTTCGTGGTGGCTGATGTGCGTGACCCACTACGGGCTCGTCCTCTGACTGAAGTGGAATGGCAGGAGAGCATCCGAGCGCGCTGCGAGCAGCTCAAGCACTGGACCGAACTCGCGATTCCCGGGGAGCGGCGCGACTTGTTTTGGTTTGCGCCTGCCTTTGCCTTGAGTCCGCAAACGCTCTACCATGCAGCGGTGTGGCAGCGCGCAGGCCTGGAAGGTGACAGTGCTTTGGTGGTCTCCACGACTTAACATACGTTGCTCGGGAAGGGGGGAGCAGGATTTTGGGGTTGGCTGCCTACGGTTTTGCCTACGGTTATCAGTTACCGTAGTTTCTAGCCGTAAAATACCCTCTACCTGACAGTTTCTTAGCCTGAAAATATGCCTGCTGTGGCGTCAAAGAAGATAGCAGCATAGACCCCCACTGTTTATATTTCTTGCGTGCGCGCCGCCCGTTTCGAGTCTCGAAACGGGCGGCATATTCGCCCTGGTTCCATCGTTGATTGTAAGTGCCTGCCCATCGTTTTCTGGTCTCCCATTCTCCAAATATGTTCTTGCTGAAGCCGTTGAGAGAGATCATTACTGAAAATAAAACTTCCACGGTTGGTGCGAAGGTGACGGCAAAGAGTCCCTCCCCCGCCCTCTCGTGGGTGTAGCCACCCACTCCCGGCGTTCTGGACACCCCTGATGCTTGGGGCGCGCTGATTCAGCGAGCCAGAAATAAGCCGATTCGTGTGTGCTGTCTTGTGCGATGCCAATGCTTGTGCCGATGCCCGCTGGTTGTCTGAAACAGGCACCATTCCCTGCTGCTCAACCTTGAGCAGGAAGTGATCAGTTACTGAGGCGATACTACTTTCGCTGATCCCTCAACCCCGCCCGCGTCATCTACGATGCAGCGCCTGCCCCAGCGCCAAGGCTACAGCGGATCTGCTTTGTAGCTTCCTGGGTGTGTCTCCGCGCTCTTTTTGGCCGCTCAGGTGCCCTCAGATCGCCGTTGGGATATTAGAGGGCCAAGTGTGCTCCCTCTTTGGGCGTGGTGCTGGCGCACCCGCCGGTCCACAGCAGATGGGCTCGCCGCAAGCGGCGGCCAGATCAGTTGGTTGCTTCCCTAGCAGAGAGCCCTCTCCAGCTCTGCGCTTGTGCCTTCGCCAGATTCCTCTCAAATGCAGCACTGCGCTGTCAGAGGTGCTGGGGCAGCGTGTCCGCTCGCCAGCCAGATTGGAGCTATCTCTCAGCCTTGGTTGCAGCCGAAACGGTTGGACGCGTGCTCTAGCTTACCTCCTGCCGTCCATCCGGCCTCGGCGTACCGCCGGGGCCGGGCCTCCCTCGCGCAAGGTGCTGCCCCTGCTCAGTGCAAACCCGCGCGTGGTGCTCGCCTGTCTGCTTATGATGTCAGCCACCTTCCGCGCGCAAGGGCAAGGCAAGTCAGCCTCACGGCGTGACCCTTGCGCGCGGAAGGAATCCGGCTGGAAAAGTGGTAGGACAGGCGAGCACCACGTTCGCTTGAGTAGCAAGTAGTTCCTCAGAGAGGAGGTGATACCATGAGACGCACAAAAAGGCCCAGAGAGAGTGAGTTCCCGTTCAACCTGCTTGAGAAACTCATCCGCACTCTGCTTGGTGTGCTGGAGCGCTGGGTTGACCACAAGGTTGACACGGTCTTGCGGTGGGCAGCGCGCCACCGCAGAGCTCGCGGCGAGTAATCTCAGGGGCCGGAGAGTCACTCTCTCTGGCCCTTTTTTGTGCTTCCCTCCGGGGCAGCACCGCACGAGGGAGGAGCGCGCGTGGGCTTTTGGGCTTTATAGCGGTGGCCCACGCGCGCTGGGGGCCAGGCACGCTACGCTGCCTGGCCTCCAGTGAAATGAGTCGGGTGGTGGAGGAGAGCGTGTTAGGTGAAGAGCTCTTTATCTGTGGGAGGCCCGAGGATACGACGGGCGTGGGCCTCGCCGTAACTACGGGCGAGGCGCGGCAGCACCTTTTTGAGGTGGGCGTCGATCTCTGCTGGGGAAGCGCCCGCGTTGCGGGCCTGCTCACGCGAGGCTTTGGCGTATTCTTTGGCCATGCGCTGGCCGCTACGGTGCGCAATCCAAGCGCGTACCTTGCGCTTAAGCGAGCCAATTAGGCGCATCGCCTCTTCAGGATAGGCTTGTACGAAGGCACCGAGGAAGAGTTCGAGGAGGAAGGGGAGAGCAGCAATGGTGGCAAGGGTTGTGAGCGGGGCCATATACTGCCGAGTATAGCACACAGCTCGAGACGTTGGGGGTATCCGCAATTTAGCCAATCTGCTGGTAGCACTGCTTATTTGGATGAATACAGATCATTGATCAAGGCGCGCGTGGACTTTCCCCGCTTTGATAGTCCCAATAATCGTGAAAGTGGTGGCTACTGTTTGATAAGACCTACTCGTAGCCGAAACAGGCACAAAACATTGGCGACAGGTACATTCCTGTCGCCAATGCAGAAGTTGTCATATTCGGTTCCTAGGGGGATATTATCAAGCAGGTTGCTCCTACAGCTCTGATTGTTCATTTCGCTTACTTTTAGTCTCTGCTCGCCACCGAAGCTGTTGAAGCCACCAGTTTTCGCCTTCTTGGT
>JACCSL010000684.1 GCA_013812995.1 Ardenticatenales bacterium
CTTTCCCCTTTTAGGGGCCTACTTGGTGACCTTTGACTTTTGACTTTCCGCTCTCACGCCACCAGCCGTGCCCAATCTTCGGGAGAATCCAGATCAAAGGAGAGAGCGGGGTCCATCACCTCCATCAGAGGAATTCCAGCGCGTCGGGCCAGCGCACTATGGCACTGGGCACTGCCGGGACCAAAGCTGAACGGAATCGCCCCTGCCGGGCGCTGAAAGAGGGCGTTGGTCCCGCTCCCCTGTCTATCCCTGGCAATGGTGATCTGTGGCTCGCTGCCCCTGCTCTGCCGGAGCAGCGCCACCAGTGCCTGGGAGGTCAACCAGGGCAGGTCGGTGGGAAGCACCAGCAGCGAGGTACAGCCGCGCGCCAGGGCATAGTCGCGCCCGGCTTCCAGGGAGAGATTGAGATCAGGCGCGGGGTCGGAGATGGTGGGGTAGCCAAAGAGGCGGGCGATGGTCTGCAGGCCCACATCCTCGCTGATGACCAGAACCTCCGCCACCTCCGCCGATTGGGCAGCAATCGAGAGCAGGCGTGCCAGGAGCAAGCGTGCAAGCACGGCGCGGGCCTCTGCTCCAAGAACAGGGGTCAGGCGGGATTTGGCGAGGGTGCTGTGTTTGGCAGGAATCAACAGCCAGGTCATGAGCCTTCAGCTTTCAGCCTTCAGCGTTCAGGCCATCGGTTGCTGATCAGGTCGTTGAGGAACGCTGATGGCTGGCTGCTGGGTGCCCTCTACTTTAATCGCAAACCACCAACTCTCGCAACTCACAGGCGGAGCGCCGCTGCCAGGGTCAGGACCGCATCGGCGACGCGCCGCCGCCCTGCCGCGCCCTCCATCAGCGTATCGGTCATGGCTACGTGCAGCCCAAGGGCCTCGATGGCCGCTGCCTCGTGGGCATCGCGCTCGTCTAGAAGAAAACCATCAAGGAAATCGGTGTAGCGGCGCGCCACGGCCAGGGCGCTCGGCTCCTCGCCCAGTTCGCGGAACATCTTGGCGGCTGGTCCCTTGATGGCCTCGCCGCCCACAATGGGGCTCACGGCCACGATGGGCACCGTGCTCGCGCGCAGCAACTCCCGGAGAGGGGCAGCGCGCAGCAGCGGCTCGATACTGACGAAGGGGTTACTGGGGCAAAGAATGATCGCCTCGGCACTTCGGAGCGCGTCCTGCACTACCGCCGTGACCTGCGCGCTGCCCTCGCCCTCGAAGCGAATGGCCTGAATGGCTGGCTCCCAGCGGTGGCGAACAAAATAGTCCTGAAAAGCGAGCGGGCCGATCTCGGTGTGGACGATGGTGCGCAATCGGTCGTCCGTGACAGGAAGCAGCCGGGCCTGAACGCCCCAGCCTCGTGCCAGGCGGGCGGTGACCTCCGTCAGCGGTTTGCCCTCGTGCAGGAGTGTTGTACGCGTCAGGTGCGTCGCCAGGTCGCGGTCCCCCAGGCGAAACCACGGCGCACTGCCAATGCGTTCCAGCGTCTCGAAGGTGTGCCATGTCTCATCGGCCAGGCCCCAGCCGCGTGCCTCATCGTTGACCCCCGCCAGCCAGTACATGACGCTATCCAGGTCGGGCGAGATGTGCAGCCCCCAGATTTCCTCATCATCGGCTACATTTCCCACGACCGTGAGGCGTGGGCCCAATCGCTGCTGGAGCCCCTCCGCGAGCTTCGCTCCCCCCACGCCTCCGGCCAGGGCGACCACATGGTGCCACGCTGTATCGTCCATTAGTTATATCCTCACTTCGGCCCGTTCAAGGGGCAAGCGGATGGTGAAGGTGCTTCCTTTGCCCAACTCGCTGCGCACATCAATCTCGCCGCCGTGCATCTGGATCAGGTGGCGGCTGATCGCCAGCCCCAACCCTGTGCCCTGGGCGCGGCGCGCCTGCGAGGGATCGACCTGCCGGAACTCTTCAAAGATGGCCTCGAGGCTCTCTTCGCTCATGCCAATGCCGCTATCCTCGACCTCCAGCGCGACCTTATCCCCGGTGCGATAGGCGCGCAGGACAATGGTTCCGTGCTCGGTGAACTTGACGGCATTCGAGAGCAGGTTGGTTAGCACCTGGCTGAGACGCAGATGGTCGCCTACCAGCGGGGGCAACCCCTCTTCGACCTCAATCATGAGCTGTATTGGCTTTTTGTGGAGCAGCCCCATGTTGGCTGTTTTGATCTCGTCAATGAGCGTGGAAACGTACACGAGTTCCTTGACCAGGCTCATCCGTCCCGCCTCAATCTTGGCCAGGTCCAGAACATCGCTGATGAGGCGCAACAGATGGCGACCATTGTCCCGAATGGCCTGGACATCTTCCTGGCATTCCTCATTGAGCGGCCCATTGATCCCCATCAGGAGGATCTCGGAATAGCCAATGACGGCATTGAGGGGGGTGCGCAGTTCATGGCTCATATTCGCCAGGAAGGTACTCTTGGCCCGGTTCGCGGTATCCGCCGCCTCCTTGGCAACGCGCAGTTCCTCCGCCTGAGCGGCCAGTTCCTTCTCGCGGGTACCCAGTTGCTCGGCCATCTCGTTGAATGCCTCGGAGACCATGCCAATCTCGTTTTGCTGCGTCACCACGATGCGATGGCTGAGATCGCCGCGCCCGATACGCTCCTCCCCCAGTCGCAGCCGCTCCATCGGGGCGAAGATCAGGCGCTCCAGCAGGCGCGTGGTGAGAATCATGATGACCACGCCAAAGAGCAACATCCCCCCGCCCAGCAGGAGCAGGGCACTGCGCGTGACCGCGTAGGCTTCTATCTGGGCGAGCTCGGTGATGACGGTCCAGTTGGTTCCCGCCCCGATTGGGGTGGAGACCCCAACCACCCGCACCTTCTGAAAGTTCTCGTACCCTCGGCTGATGGTTGCTCCCTCCAGCAGGGAGTTGAATTCGGGACGATCCTGGATGCTGGTGTTGGCAAACACCACGTCGGGGTTGCTGTGGGCCACGATGCGCCCTTCCTGGTCGATCACATAGGCCTGCCCCGTGCGCCCAAAGCCCAGCCCTGCCACGACTTCCCACAAGACTCTCAGACTTAGCCGCCCTGCCACGACGCCGCCATCCGGCGCAGGCACCGCCAGAATTTGATAGGGCTCGCCATTCGCGGCCACCTGAAGGCCGCTCAGGTACACCTCCCCGGCGCGTGCGCGGGCAAACCATGTGGTTTGGCGAAGTGTAAACAGGTTGGCGAGGAGGGCCTCACCCCGTGCACTCTTCGCGAGCATGGCCCCAGCAGCGTCCAGCCGCACGATCTCCAGAAGCGCCGGGTGCTGCTCGAAGGGGTACTCAATGACCAAAGGATTAGAGGCCAGGTATTCATGGTCCAGCGTGGCAAGCAGTTCGAGCGACTCCTGAATATGCTGGATGAACTCCTCAA
>JACCSL010000685.1 GCA_013812995.1 Ardenticatenales bacterium
GGGTAAGGGTATCGACTCCCGCTCCCGGCTGAACGAGCGTGAGATGGGGATGGAGGTGGTCGGGCAATCCGGCTCTGTCTCGGCGGTCGGGCAGGGGTTCTTCGGCACCTTCAAGGATGGAGCACCGGACGGCCTGGGCCGCGAGTTCAAAGCCAACGATGTCAATATGGGAGATGCGGGCAGTGTCAACGCGATGATGGGCATGGCCAACACCGTTCCCGGACTCTGGGGGGCGACCCAAACGCTCGGAGAGCTCTACAAGAAGCTTGCGGAGCTTGAAGCACAGCGCCGGGAGTTGGAGCGCCGGGGAGAGAACACCCAGGCGGTTGAGACCAAGATAACGACCACCAAAAACAAGATCAACCAGAACTGGGCGGGCGTTGGCCAGATGGGCACTTCCGTCGGTATGAGTGGCCTCCAGATTGCGGCCGAGGTTCTTCAGGTGGCGGATGTGCTGGGCTTCACGGGCCTCATTACTGGGCCGATCTCGCTTGGGATGCTGAAGTTTGACGCGGATGAACTAAAGAGGACCAGAGGGCAAAAGAATCTCCTCAAGCACGCTCAGCATCATCTTTCGGAATCGTCCGACCTGAACCCCTCTTTCCTGCTTGCCTCGAAGCGGCTGAATAAGAAGATGCGTGATAAGAAGTTCCAGATGGTCGTCAAGGGAGCCAGCGCCACCGCCGTTGTCGCGGGCGGCGCGGTGGCACTGGGCTTCATCATTGCGAGTGGCGCTTTTACAATGGGGATCGTCCCGGCAGCGCTCGGGGCAACTGGGGCTGCAGCCCTCGTGGGGTACGCCATCAAGAATGCTGTCCAGGGAAGGCGTCGTGGAATGGAACACCGCAAGCTGCACGCGGAGTTGATCAGTACGATGGTGGCCGAGAATCCGGACCTGGACCACGCCGATGAATTGGCGGCAGAACTGGCCGTATCGGACCCGCAGGTGGCCTCCCGATACCTTCTGACTGCCCTGGGTAATTCTCGGGGGATGCACCGCCAAGCCATCCTGGATATGCTAGAGGCCATTGGGGTCGAGCCCCACAAGATATCCCATTACCGAAACACTCAGGACGAGAGCGCGGTGGATCCAGAGTACAAGATCACCTTTGCGAATATCTTGACGGCGCTGAAGAGTTAAGCCAGGGTAGATAGGTAGGAGAGAGCCCTTTGGTCGAGGAACCTCTCCTATTGAAACGCTCCAGCCCAGGCCGGTGGAACATCCTTGGGGTAGACAATGTGTTTCGCCCCGAGGAACTGTGCCAATTCCGCGATGGCCGCTGCAATCCCGCGCCCGGCTTCTAGGGTCATCGGCGCGTCTGGCTCGGCGTAGATGGTGTTGACGGTCAGCGTCTTTCGCTTGCGATCCATCTTCGGGTCGATGCGCCCGATAAGGCGATCTCCGTGCAGAATAGGCAAGACGTAATAACCAAACTCTCGCTTGGCCTCTGGGACATAGATTTCGATGCGGAAGCGGAAGTTCCAGAGCAACTCCGTCCGCTTTCGGTCACACAGCAGATTGTCGAACGGACTGAGGAGCGTGGTGCGCGGCTCCCACTCGCCTGATTCCAGTTGCTCCACTAATGGCAGGTCATCGGCGTGGAGGTACCAACTGTCAGGCCAGCTCTGCCCGTTTTCCTGGAGCTGCACCTGAACGATGCGTCCCTCCTCCTCCAGCTCTTTCAGCACCCCCTTCAAGCCCGGATAGCAGCCCCGCACAAAGTGCTCCCGGATGTGCGCCTGTGTTCCCACGCCCAGCGCGCGGAGCGACTTCTGGGCCGCCCGGCGTACCATCTCCTGTGGAGTGAGTGTCTCGCGCGGTGTCCACTCGGGCAGGCAATGCTCGGCCAGTGCCCAGTGGCGCTGGATACCGGTGCGGCCGTGAACCAGGATGGTACCCTGTCCCCAGAGAAAATCGAGCATCCGGCTGACGTTCCGCCCGCCGGTCCAGCCGGACGATTCCCAGTCCGTGAGCGAGCGATCCGAGAAGTTCTTGGCAAGCAGCGGCCCCTCCGTCGCAAGGCGCGTCAGAATCTCCGCCTGTAGCTCTTTGTTTTCCTCCTGCCAGGCGCGCGCGCTCATGCCCCAGGAGGACTCGCCCCGCCCGTGGCCTCGCATCTGCACCTCATGGATGGGAAAATCCTCCGTCAGTACGATGGAGGCGCAGTGCGCCCAGTACTCGAAGAGCGCACGCTCCTTCCATAGCAGGTGGTCAACCTCCGCCAGGTCATACGGACCGACGCGGCTCCACAGGACAATCTGGTGGCTGCGCGCCACCGCGCTGATGGGGTCCAACTGGAGGCAGCCCAGGTCACGGACGACCTCCAGGAGCCCCGCCGCGTTAGCCGTGGGGCGCGGCCCGGCCAGCCGTTGGCGTGTGATGGCCAGGCGGCGCGCCAGCGTGGGGGTCAGGGGGCGATGGGAGAGTGTGGTATGAGCCATGACGGTCAGGAATCCTTCTGTTGTTCCAGGGCGGTGGCATAGAAACCGTGATATTCCGGGGGAAGCAAGCCCACCATCGCCAGCATGATGTCGCTGGTCGCCCGGTCCAGGTTTTCTTTGCGTGTCTTCTCGGGGTCGTTTTCGATAGTGTATGGTGCGCCGATGTGCATATAAATTCTGGGGCGGCGCAACCGTTTGAACTCAGGGATTGCCTTCTCCTGCCCCCAGACCGCGATGGGAAGTACCGTCGCGCCACTCTGTAGCGCCAGGTAGGCCGCGCCCGCCTTCGCCTCAATGAGCGCGCCGGTGCGCGAGCGCCCCCCCTCGGGCGCAATGCCTATCGCCGCCCCCGCCTTGAGCCGCTTGATGATGGTCCGCAGGGCCTGGAGATTGGCTCCGCTGTCCCGCTCGACATAGATCGCATCTAGTCCCAGGAACGAAACAAGTTTCCCTAGCGGCGCGTCCTCATAGTCCTTCTTGGGCAGGGCCACCAGTGGTTGGCGCGGACAAAGCGCCATAACGACGGGGACATCCAGCATGGAAAGATGGTTGATGGTCAGGAGGAGCGGGCCATTCATGGGAACGTGCTCCGTTCCCAGAACCTCCACCTTTGCCACAAGACGGAAGACAACTCTCAGAAAGGCGCTGATGACTCGGTAGGCAATCGGGGTTGGAGGAGTGGAGAATAGCATTTCCGTTTGTGAATCCAGGCGTCTTGCGGTTGAATAGGGATGTGTGCAACTATTCCATTGCTTTCTCCCCCCGTCAAGGGGGGTGGTCGCCCTACTTGGCCGGATTGTTGCTCGGGAGGTCTATGCAACCAACGAAGACATTACCCGAGGATTATACCCTGCATCGAACGTTGGACTTTTCGATGAATCGTCCCCTGCAATACGCGCTGCAAGGGGCGGCGCTAACGATGTTTTTCCTCTTTGGCACACTCTTCATTTTTATCGCCATGTCGGTTCGACCGGATTTCAGCCCCTGGGATCTCCTCCGCGCCGCACAAGAGCGGATCCGCTTTCTTTTGTCGCTCTTGGGGTTAACCTACCTGATGGTGTTTCTGCACGAGGCGGTGCATGGGCTCTTTTTCTGGCTTTTTACCCGCGAGTGGCCCCTGTTTGGTCTCAAGCGCAGCTATGCCTATGCCGCCGCCCCCGCCTGGTACCTGCCGCGCGGCCCGATGCTGGTCACAGGGCTGGCCCCCCTACTCTTGCTGACGGTGGCGGGGCTGCTTCTGATGCTCTTTTTGCCGGTGGGTTGGTTGCCCGCCCTGTTACTTGTCATAACACTCAACGCCGCAGGCGCGGTGGGGGACTTGGTCACAGCAGTGCTGCTGCTGCGCGAGCCCGCAACGGTTCTGGCGAACGATCAGGGCGATGTGATGCGGCTTTATAGAAACGGAAAGGGGAAAGTCAAAGGTCACCAAGTAGGCCCCTAAAAGGGGAAAG
>JACCSL010000686.1 GCA_013812995.1 Ardenticatenales bacterium
GCAGCCAGGCGATCCGGTGATCGCAGGCTCCATTAACCGCAGCGGTAGCGTTCGCTTCCGGGCCACGAAGGTGGGCGCGGACACCACCCTGGCCCAGATTGTCGAACTGGTGCAGCGCGCGCAAAACTCGAAAGCGCCGGGGCAGCGGCTGGCGGACCAGGCGGCGCAATATCTGGTGATTCTGGCAGTGGGCTCAGGGCTCGTGACGTTCTTCCTCTGGTATTTTGCAGGCGGGGTCTCGTTCATCACGGCGCTCACCTTTGCGATCTCGGCGGTGGTCATCGCCTGCCCGGATGCGCTGGGCCTGGCAACCCCGACGGTGGTAGCGGTGGGTACAGGCATCGGCGCGCGCCACAATATCCTCATCAAGGATGCTGTGACCCTGGAAGGTCTCTCTCAGATTACTGCCGTGGTGCTCGACAAGACCGGCACGCTCACTGAGGGCAAGCCTGCCCTCACCGATGTGCAGGTTGTCTCCGGCGTCGCGGAACAAGAGTTCCTGCGCCTGCTGGGTTCGGCAGAGCAGGGCTCGGAGCATCCCCTGGCAGAGGCAATTGTAGTCGGCGCACGCGAGCGCGGGTTTGCCCTGGTCGATGCCAGCGAGTTCGAGGCGATTGCGGGACATGGCATTCGCGCCGTGGTGGAGGGGCGCACGCTGCTGGCAGGCAACCTGAAACTCATGCGCGACCAGGGCATCGAGGTAGGGGAGTTGGAGGCGCGGGCAGCCCCCTTGGCGCAGGCAGGCAAGACACCCATGTTTGTGGCGCTGGACGGGCAGGCAGCGGGCCTCGTGGCGGTTTCAGATCGGATCAAGCCCACCGCGCGCGAGACGGTGCGGCAGTTGGAGGCACTAGGCATTGAGCCCATCATGATAACCGGGGACAATCGCCGCACGGCGGAGGCGGTGGCAAAGGAGGTCGGCATCACGCGCGTCCTGGCCGAGGTGCTCCCGGCAGACAAGGCCCAGCAGGTCCGCACGCTCCAGGCCGAGGGCAAACGGGTCGCGATGGTGGGCGATGGCATCAACGACGCCCCTGCCCTCGCCCAGGCCGACATCGGCATCGCTATCGGAGCAGGCACGGATGTGGCGATTGAGACCGCCAGTGTGGTCCTGATGAAGAGCGATCCCCTGGATATTCTGCGCGCGATTACCCTCTCGCAGGCCACCGTGCGCAAGATGAAGCAGAATCTTGTCTGGGCGTCGATCTACAACGTGCTGGCGATTCCCATCGCAGCGGGCCTCCTCTACCCGACATGGGGCATCTTCCTGCGCCCCGAGTGGTCCGCGCTCCTCATGTCCGTCTCGTCTATCGTTGTCGCGGTCAATGCCGTGCTGCTGCGACAGGTCGAAGGCAAGCTGAGGGAAGTCGGGCGCAGCGACGCCGCTTCCCCGGTCCCGGCCTCTGTTTAAGGATGTTATGGAGGCACCAGCCATGACCAACCCGCCGCGTATTCTGGTGGTAGATGATGATCACGCCGTGGTCAGTGTCCTGCGGCGCGGTTTGCTGTATGAGGGCTATCTGGTCGAGAGTGCCTCCTCCGGCCAGGAGGCGCTGCGCCTCGTCAGCCAGGCCCGCCCGAGTCTAGTAATTCTGGATATTATGATGCCGGGGATGGATGGGCTCACGACCCTGGAGCGGTTGCGCGCGGTGGATAGTGAGCTGCCGGTGCTCTTCCTGACCGCGCGGGATGCGCCTGCCGACCAGGTGCGCGGGCTCGATCAGGGAGCGGATGATTATGTGACCAAGCCCTTTACCTTCGAGGTGCTCGTGGCGCGCGTGCGGGCACTCCTGCGGCGGTACGGGACGGAGCAAGAGCCCATGCTGCGTTTTATGGACTTGCATCTCAACCTATCCGCGCGGCGGGGGAATCGGGGGGAACGCGAGTTTGATCTAACGAGCACCGAGTATGACCTGCTCCGGCAGTTCCTGGAGCATCCGCGTCAGGTGCTGAGTCGCGAAAGCCTGATGGAGCGCGTCTGGGGCTACGACTTCGGCGGGAATACGAATGTCCTGGAAACGTATGTGAAGCAATTGCGCCAGAAACTGGAGGCGGGTGGGGAGCCACGCCTGATTCATACCGTGCGGGGAATTGGCTATGTCATGCGGGAGGAGTAGATCATGTCGCTCCGCTTGCGCCTAGCCCTCTGGTATAGCACCCTGACGGGGTTCATCATCCTGACGCTGGGGCTCGTGGGCTACGCCGTCCATAGTCGTACTCAGTATGACACCCTGGATCATGCCCTGGAAGGGGCCGTTGCGCATGTGGCCGCCGCGCATCTGGTCGCGGCCACGTCGCATGAGCCGGACATCATGCTGGCTCCGCCCATTCTGCCCCATGTAGGGGTGCGGGTGTATGATCTGGCAGGCACCCTGAATGCCAGCTCTCCCAATTCAGTTCTTGCCCCTGAACTGGACCCGGCTACCCTGCTCACGCAGCTCAACCCCCCACCGTATGATGCCCTGGTGGGCCTGGTCCCCTCGATGACGGTCCCCGGCATGGACCAAGGAACGTTTGCGCTGGCAACGACGCCGGAGGGACGCTGGCGCTTTTATGTGCGTCCCCTGCCCAGCGAAGGAGAATACCTGATCGCGGTGGCCTCGCTCTCCCCCATTGATGGCTCGGTCGAGACCCTGCGGCACTTACTGCCCCTGCTCGCCCTGGTGGGCGCTGCTATCACCCTGCTGGCGGGGGGACTCCTGGCAGGCAGAGCACTCTCCCCTGTAGCCGTGTTGACCGAAACGGCGAGAACCATTGCCCGCTCCCATGAACTGGGCCGCCGCGTCCCGGTGGGCGACCGCCAGGATGAGTTGGGGCGCATGGCACTCACCTTCAACGAGATGCTGGCGAGCCTGGAGCAGGCCGCCCAGCTCCAGCAGCGCTTTGTGGCCGATGCCTCCCACGAACTCCGTGCGCCCCTGACAGTGATTCAGGCCAACCTGGAACTCTTGGAGCGCCAGCCCCAGATGCCCCTTCAGGAACAACGGGAGGTGCTGGCGGAAGCCAGCCGGGAAACCCGTCGCCTGGCGCGTTTGGTAGCAGACTTGCTGGCACTGGCACGCGCCGATGCCGGGGTTCCGTTGCGCCATACCACCGTTGAACTGGACCGGGTGCTGCTGGAGGCCCTGAGAGAGACACGGCATCTGGCGAAAGGGCAGTCGCTGGGTGTGGGCACCTTTGAACCCCTTCAGGTGCGCGGCGATGAGGACCGGCTCAAGCAGCTCGTTCTGATTGTGCTGGATAATGCCCTCAAGTATACGCCCCCTGGGGGAAAGGTCAGCCTGGCCTTGCGCCAGAGCGGGGCAATGGCAGAACTCTGCGTTCAAGATGATGGGGTGGGTATTCCCTCGGAGGCCCTGCCCCATGTGTTTGACCGCTTCTATCGGGCCGACCCCGCGCGCAGCCATGATCCGGGGGGCACCGGGCTGGGTCTGCCCATTGCGCGCTGGATTGTTCAGCAACATGGTGGTCGTATGACACTGGAGAGCGAGCTGGAGCGCGGCACCACGGTGCGGATCTATCTCCCGCTACCAGCCCAGCACAACCAGGTCGGCGAAGTCAGGGAGTAAACCAACGCTATGGTACAAGAACGCGCTTCCGCCAGCGGTGAAACTCGCCGTTGGCTCGCCTGGCTGGTCATCGTGTTGGCGTCCGGGCTCGGCTGGATGTGGTTAAGCCGGGTACCGCCAGGTGATATAGCATTGCAACGGAGCGCCCCGCAGGCAGGATTTCTCGCGCCAGAGTGGACCTTGCCGCAACTGGAGGGCGGGACGACCTCGCTCCGCGCCTTGCGCGGACAGCCCATCGTCATCAACTTCTGGGCATCGTGGTGTGGTCCCTGTCGAACAGAAATGCCCGCCTTGCAACAGGTCGCCTCGGCTCATGCCGAGGAGGGACTGGTGGTGCTCCTGGTCAATCAGGGCGAAAGCGAGGAAACCATCGCCCGCTTTCGCGATCAGATGGGGCTCACGCTCCCCATTCTCCTGGACAAGACCCTGAGTACCGCCGAGAGCTATAATGTGCGCGCCTTGCCCTCTACCTTCTTTGTGGACCGGGAGGGCAGGATTCAGGAGGTGGTGATTGGCGGCCCGATGTCTGATCCCTACTTGTCCAGCCGGGTCGAGTCCCTTCTGGAGGGACCCTAAGATGTATCCGGTGCTCAGGCTCCTGGGGCTCACGCTCCCCACACGGGGACTGCTCGTTGTCTTCAGCCTCTGGGTGGGTCTGGAGGTGCTAGAACGGCTGGCAGCCCGGCGCGGGCTGAACCAGCAGTTCTTTTCCACAGCGGGGTTGCTTACCATTGGCTCGACGCTGATCGGCGCTCGACTCTTTTATGCCCTCCGCTACCCCCAGGGATACCTCCAGCAACCACTGGCTCTCCTGTCGCCGAATGCGCAGGGTCTGGCCTGGAC
>JACCSL010000687.1 GCA_013812995.1 Ardenticatenales bacterium
AAGATACGCTTGCACCTCGGGGGGAAGCGCCGCGCGTATCTCGGGAGGCAGACTCGGTAACTCGCTCATACCTTTAGCTTACTCGCCTTCCACCCTGCTTGTCTATACCCCCCCTGAACTATTACCAGAAAGAGACGACATGCTTCACAAACTGGGGATATATATTTAAGTGTGAAAGATATGATTTGATGGCGATTTGTAATTGTATTGAGCTATTTGATTTCCATTTCTATTCTCTCATACACTGTCTCAAGCACAAGATCGCACTCAATCGACGCGATATAAATCGAGTCTTGTAGGCTGTTAGCTATGGTAAACAGCCATTGCTTGTTTTCTTGGTGGGAAAAGTGCTCTATGAGGTGTTTATCCTGGGCAATCAGGATGTAATCGGTCAGGGAGTCGAGGGTGCGGTACTGCTCGAACTTGGCTCCGCGATCATACCGTTCCGTGGATTTCGATAGAACCTCAATAATCAGCGTTGGGTTCAGCAGCGTATCTACCTGCTCGTCCTCAAACTTAGCCTCCCCGCAAACCACAACCACATCCGGGTAGGTGTAGAGCCCCGTTGCGCTCACCTTGACACGCATATCACTTGCATAAACCTCACACGGACGGCCCCGTAGTTGACCATGTAGTGCCACGAGCGTATTGCCGACAATCAGATTGTGCTCCCGGCTAGCCCCGGTCATCGCATAGAGTTCACCCTTGAAATACTCGCTCCTGAACTCCGCTTTTCGTTCCAGCGCCAGATACTCTTGCGGGGGAAGATAGCTTTTGGGTTGGGAAGACATGGCTGGCTCCTCTCAGATGACTGCCGCCGCCAACCATTCGACGAGGTGACGCGGCTGGCGACCCGTGAAGTGCTCGATCTGCTGGCGGCAGGAGACACCCGTCACGGCAACGTCGGCCTCCGGGTGGGCGCGGAGCGTGGGGAAGAGCCGATCCTCGCCAATGACCTGGCTGAGCGCGTAGTGCTCCTCCTCGAAACCGAACGACCCTGCCATCCCACAGCAGCCCGCCTCGATCAAGGTTGTCTCGTAGTTGGGCGGAAGGTTCAGCGCCTCTACGGCGCTTTGGATGCCGCTGGCTTTGTGGTGGCAATGTCCGTGCAGGAGCAGGCGGCGTGGCGCTTCTTTCCACGCTAGCAACCCCAGTTCCCCCGATACCTGCCGCTGCACCAGCCACTCATCGAAGAGATAACAGAGCGACGCCACGCGCTGCGCCTCCTCCGTGCGGAGCAGATCGGGGGCCTCGTCTCGGAAGGTGAGGAGACAGCTGGGCTCCATACCGATGATGGGCAGATTCATATTAACATAAGGAAGCAGCTGCTGGACATTGTGCGCCAGGTTTTTGGCCGCGTCTGCCAGCATCCCCTTGGAAATCATCGGGCGACCACAGCAGCGCAGCCCCTCCGGCACGAGCACGGTATAGCCCGCTGCCTCGGCCACGCGGGTGGCCGCGATGCCAATCGTGGGATAGTTGTAGAGGGTGAAGGTGTCGGGGAAGAGGACGACATGGCCCTGCCGGCCCGCGTTGGGGTGCGGCTCATGCGCGGCAAACCACTGAGCAAAGCTCTGCGGGGCGAAGGGGGGCAGCGCACGTTCCGGGGTGATGCCCAGCCAGGCCACGAGCGCCCGCGTTGGGGCCGAGCGGGCCAGTGCATTGCTGAGCGGAGCCGTGGCGCTGCCCAGCCGGCTCAGCAGCCGGATGTGGCCGAAGAGGCGATTGCGCAGCGGCAGTCCATGTTTCTGATAGTAATGATGCAGAAACTCGTACTTGATCTTCGCCATGTCCACCTGCGAGGGGCACTCCGCCGAGCACGCCTTACACTCCAGGCAGAGGTCGAGCACCTCGTACATGCGCGGGCTGAGCAGCGCCTCGCGCGGGATGACGCCGCTGAGCGCCCCGCGCAGGGCATTGGCCCGCCCGCGCGTTGAGTGTTCCTCCTCGCGCGTGGCCATGTAGGAGGGACACATCACGCCCGCGCCGGTTTTTCGGCAGGCCCCGATGCCGCTACACATCTCCACGGCCTGCGTGAAGCCCCCGGTTTTTTCAAAGGAGAGCAGCGTGTAGGGCAGCTCATCGGCATGGTAGTCCGCCCCGTAGCGCAGATTTTCCGTCATACGCTGCCCGCGCACGATATTGCCGGGATTAAGCAGCCCGTCCGGATCCCAGCCATCTTTGATCTCGCAGAACGCCTGATAGAGCGTCGGGCCGAAGAGCTTCTCGTTCCACTCGGTGCGCGCGCGGCCATCCCCATGCTCCCCGCTGAAGGAGCCGCGCAGCCGCACAATGACATCACCCCAGGCATCGGTAATGGAGCGCATCTTCGCCACATCCTCGGCCAGCTTCAGGTTGAGCATCGGGCGAATGTGGAGGCAGCCCGCACTCGCGTGCGCGTAGAAGGCCCCCTTGACCCCATGCGCCGCGAGGATCGCCTGGACCGCGCGCACGAACTCGGGCAGTTTCTGCGGCGGCACGGAGCCATCCTCAATGAAGGGAATCGGCTTCCACTCGCTACTGGTGCTCATGAGCAGCCCCAGCCCCGCTTTGCGCACGCCCCAGACATTGCCAATCTCCTCGGCGCTCCGGGCACGCACCGTCGCATAGCCCAGCCCGATGCGGGTCATCAGCGCGTCCAGTCGCTGGAGCTTTGAGGTCAGCTCGCTGTCGCTCTCGCCGTAGAACTCGACGATGAGCACGCAGCCGGGATCGCCGTCGATGAAAGTCAGCATCCGGGCGAACTCAGGGGCCGCGCGTGTCAGGCCAATCATCACATCGTCAATCAGCTCAATGGCGGAGGGCTCGACCTCCAGGATACGCGGCGTGGCTTCCATCGCCTCGTCCAGCGAGCGGAAGTGGATGATGCCCAGGGCGGTGCGTGTCGGACGCGGCACGAGGCCCAGGGTCGCGTCCAGCGTCAGCGCCAGCGTTCCCTCTGAGCCGACCAGCAGTGAGGCGAGGTTCCACGTTTCCGGCTCCACCATGCGGTCCAGCGCGTAGCCGCTGACGGCGCGCCAGTGCTGCGGGTAGCGCGCGGCAATCTCCGCACGGTGGGCCTGCGCCAGCCGCTGCGTGAGCCGGTAGACCTCGCCCTCGTGGCTGGGCAGCGCCGCTTTTTGCGCTAATTGCTTGGGCGTGAGATCTCCCATCGTGGTCTCGCTGCCATTGGCCAGGAGGACGCGCATGGACCGTATATGGTCGTGGGTCATTCCGTAGAGAATCGAGTGTGCCCCGGTGGAATTGTTGCCAATCATCCCGCCCAATGTCGCGCGGTTGGAGCTAGCGGGGTCGGGACCATACATGAGGCCGAGTGGGCGCAGATGACGGTTGAGGCTATCGAGCACGATTCCCGGCTGCACGCGGACCGTACGTGCTTCCTGCTCTACCTTGATGACCTGGTTCATGTATCTGGAAAAATCCAGAATTAGCCCCGTGCCGGTGGTCTGCCCCTCCAGGCTGGAGCCATTGCCGCGCGCGATGATGGGAACGCGGTGGCTCCGCGCCAGCGCCAATGTGGCATGGACATCCTCTGCCGTGCGCGGCAATACCACCCCGAGCGGCATCACCTGGTAGAGGCTCGCGTCGGTGGAGTAGAGCGTGCGCGTCCACAGATCGAAGCGCGCTTCTCCGGCAAGGGCGGGGCGAAGGTCGGCGAGCAGGGCACGCGCCTGCTCGTTGGCATGGGGGTCAACCAAACGCTCAAGTGCTGGCATGAGACACCTTCTTTGCGGTGGAAGCGGGGGACTGTCAGAGGGGGAATAATATAGCGAGGGAGGGGAAAA
>JACCSL010000694.1 GCA_013812995.1 Ardenticatenales bacterium
CGCCAGTTAGCGGAACCACGCCGCGCCATCTGGACCTTTTATGAGCGCCTCAACCCCTACGCCCGCGACCCCACCGAGGCCGAAAAAGCAGCCCTCTGGCGCGATTTCCACGCGCTCTTTGACCCGAACAGCGGCTCTGTCCTGCTGGACTGCGCGAGGTCGTCGTCAAGCGCAAAATCTCCTCCGGTCCCCGCACCCCCGACGCCGCGCAAGCCTGGGAGCTCTTCTTCACCCTCCTGACCACCTGTGGTAAGCTAGGCGTCAACTTCTTTGCCTATCTCCTCGACCGCATTTCGGGGGCCTACCAGTTGCCGCCCCTCGCTGATCTCGGCCGCGCTCACGCTGCCCCCACTTGATTCTGAGCACGTTCCTATCAGCCTCGCAATGGCCCTCTTTGGTTTCTATCTCTCAGGTTAATCCAGGGTGGCGGCCAGCTCCGCCACCGCGATGAAGTTGGCGGAGGACGTCACCAGAATACGGTTGCGCCACGGATCCTCAAAGAGCAGGCCCAGCTCTGTCTTGGTGTAAGCGACGACCCCAGCCTCAAGCCGCTGGGCCACATCCGCCAGCGCCTCGTCGGGCACGGTGATGGTGAAGGCGCGTAGCCCGGCCGCGTCGGCGGGGGCCGGGGGGCGATTGCGGCTGTGCCAGCTGTTCAGGCCAAGGTGGTGATGATAGCCCCCTGCACTGACGAAGAGCGCGCTTGGCATTTCCGCGACTACATCGAAGCCCAGAATGCCATGATAAAACGCCTTTGCTTTGGGAATGTCGCCCACCTTCAGATGGACGTGGCCGATGACGGTGCCCTCGGGGAGCCCCGCTGAGACTTTTCCCTCCTGCTGCGCTGCCCGTAGCAGCCCCTCCAGGTCCACCGGGTCCGTCGCCATCGCGACCTGCCCGTTCCGCCAGCTCCATGTCTCGCGCGGCCGGTCCCGGTAAATTTCAATGCCATTCCCGTCGGGGTCGGAGAGATAGAGCGCCTCGCTCACCAGGTGGTCACCCTGCCCGATGGGCACGCGCGCCTCGATCAAGCGCCGCAGCGCATGGCCCAGCTCGGCCTGCGAGGGCACGAGAATGGCGAAATGGTACAGCCCGGTCGCTTCGACAGGCACGGGTGCGCTCCCACGCCGCTCGCGCAGAACCAGCAGCGGAATATTCGCTGCGCCCAGCAGCGCCCGCGCCTCGTTGCGCTTGATGAGCTGAAAGCCAAGTGCCTCTTGGTAGAAACTAATAGCGCGCTCCAGGCTCGCAACCTGGAGCGCCACCGGGCCGAGCGCAGTATCGGGATGGATAGAGGACATTATCTGACTCCTTTGAAGCGATTGGGCGGTAGCAAAAAGCAGGCCACGAGGTTTAGGACTAAACTTACGAGATAAAAAAACTTATAGCAGGGCGTGGTCCAGCGTGCGCAGCAGGGCCAGGAGTTGACGCTGCTCGTCCAATGTCAGGGCGGCGAACTGCTCCACCAGCACGGCTTCCTCCACGGGAACCACCTCATTGAAGAGCGCGCGGCCCTCCACCGTGAGGAAGAGACGATTGGCCCGCCCTTCCTGCTGCCGACGAATCAGGCCACTCTGCTCCATGCGGTTGAGCAATTGGCAGATATTGCCCTTCGTCACCAGGAGCCGGTCCGCCAGCTCCTGCTGCGTGATTCCCTCCGCCTGCCCAAGCTGCGCCAGGACATCGAACTGCGCGGTGCTCAGGTTCCAGCGGCGCAGGGCATCGCTCGATGCGTGGTCCATCTTCTGGAAGACCCGCGCCAGCCGCAGCCACACCAGCACAGGCAGCTTCTGCGCCACTTTTGTTTCACTTCCTTGGTCGTCACTCATATCTACAGTTTAGAACTAAACTATGGGAATGTCAAATGAAACTTCCCTCCTTTTGGCCTAACGATTGGAAATCGCGGCTGGAAGCCCAAGGGCCGGGCGTCGGCGTAGGCCGACGCCATTAAAGAGACCCTATGTTCAAACTCGCAGGGCTCTTTCGCGCTGCTCGAACCGCGCACCGCATCCTGCACTACCAACTTTGATGGCAGATATCCCTGCCCCTTCTGAGATTGCCCCGCTTGCGGTGCTGCATATACTCTGCGCTGACCTTACACGAACATAGGAAAAGGAAAACGATCTATGGCAGATCCAAAACGCGAGGCTGTGATTGTCAGCGCGGTACGTACGCCGATTGGGCGCTTTCAGGGGGGACTCTCGACCCTTTCCGCCTCTGAGTTGGGCGGCATCGCCATCCGCGAGGCCGTGCGCCGCGCGGGCCTGGAGGGCGGTGAGGTCGAAGAGGTTCTAATGGGCAATGTGGTGCAGGCGGGCGAGGGACAGGCCCCGGCCCGGCAGGCCGCGCTCAAGGCCGGGCTGCCCAGCAGCGTCGGCGCGACGACGGTGAACAAGGTCTGTGGCAGCGGCCTCAAGTGTGTGATGATGGCGGCCTCGGCCATCAAGGCCGGGGATGGGGATATCTACGTCGCGGGGGGCATGGAGAGCATGAGCCAGGCTCCCTACCTGCTCCCCAATGCTCGTACCGGCTATCGTCTAGGCAATGCCACCCTCGTGGACTCACTCGTTCATGATGGGCTCTGGTGTGCCACCGAGCAGCATCACATGGGTAACAGTGCCGAGTGGGTTGCCCGTGAGTATGAGGTCACCCGCGAGGAGCAGGACGCCTTCGCGCTGCGCTCCCACCAGCGGGCGTGGCAGGCCATCCAGGAGGGTCGCTTCAAGGAGGAGATCGTGCCCGTCGAGGTGAAGAGCCGCCGGGAGTCAGTGATCATCGACACGGACGAGCCCGTGCGCGGCGATTCCACCCTGGAGGCCCTTGGCAAGCTGCGCCCTGCCTTCGAGGATGGCGGGACGGTCACCGCTGGCAACGCCCCCGGCC
>JACCSL010000711.1 GCA_013812995.1 Ardenticatenales bacterium
CCCCAAGGGCAGCGGATCGGCTACGATGTCACCAGCGGGGAGATTCTGACCAGCACCGATAGCTTCTATTTCCCGGACCGCTTGACCGCCGAAAATTACCTCTGGCTCGATAAGCCACTCGCGGGGGAGTACACCTTTATCCTCACCGGGCAGGCGGAGGGCGAGGTGTTCTGGCAGGGCACCTTCGGCGATGAGACCGCCCTGGCTGCGCTGTTTGATGTGGAGCACACATTGGCAGCGGGGGAGAGTATGACCCTCACGTTGACTATCCCTGAGCAGGCCAATCAGGTCCCAGTCCCACCCTTTGTGTATGTCGAACCGGACAAGCGTGCCCGCGTGGGGGAAGAAGTCTCCTTTCAAGAGCACTTTGTGGATCACAATCCGGATGACACCCACGAGGTCGGCTGGGATTTTGGCGATGGGAGTACTGTCATAGGAGTCCTCGCTCCAATCCACACCTTTGACTATGCCGGGCGCTTTACCGTGACCTTCACGGTCACTGACTCTTACGGCTTCAGAGCGAGTGACTATCTTATCGTCACCGTGGAAGAGGAACCAGTGCCTGCGACGCCACAACCGACCGCTACGACCTTGCCTACCGTGACCAGCACGCCAGGCCCTATCGCTTCCGCAACGCCGACGGAGTTTCCCACCACACCCGCACCCCTGCCGTCAACAACCGCCACGGCAACACCCAGCTCATCGCCGAGTGCTACGAGTACAGCGATGCCCACCACAACAATGACACCCATCCCTTCGCCAACTGCTACCCCCGCGCCAACGCTGCCCCCCGGCTCCACGCTCTGTCAACTCTACCCCATTGCTTTGAATAGGAACCTGTTCAATGGGGTTGGAGCTGGCGGTACGTTGGACAATATCCCGCATGGCCGCGATCCGGGCACCTTCGGCTGGCTCAGTTGGGATGGCAACCAGAGTGCCAATACCCTGGCCCAAAGTCTGACGCCGCCTGGCAATAGTGAGCGCTATGTCAACCCGCACACCCCTGCCGATACCTCGCTCTCGCCAGGAGATTGGGTCCAGGGTCGCCCAACCACCTCCAACGCCCTTGCTATCCGCGAGGCGCTAGGCATGTTGAAGGGCCAATCCATCGCCCTCCCGCTCTGGGAGGAGGCGAGCGGGCAGGGGGGGAACCTCCACTACCGCATCACAGGCGTCGTTCAGGTACAGATCACAGACTATCAACTGGCTGGTAAAAATCTGCTCTCCCTCCGCTACTTGGGGCCAGCCTCTTGTACCCTGCAACCTTAATCTTCCCCTGCAACCCTTCATTCCTCAAGGGAGGGGCTTATCCCAAGCCCCTCCCCCTCATAACTCTAGTTCCGAAATAGTACGAGGTAAACAACAATGAGAAACCGATGGTACAGATTGCTCTGGCTACTGCTCAATGGTCTCCTTATGCCTGTGTTGAGTGGCTGTTCCCTATTCAGACCCACTGGCGTCAAAGTCCTAGTGCCTGAGCCCAGGAATGCCCATATTACGGTTGCACAACTCTCTCCCGGTGGAGAGAAACTGCTTTATTTTCTTCAAGGAATGGGAGACAACATATTTACTGAAGCACACCTTTTTGATTTGGTAACACGGAAGAGTCAGAAACTTGAAACCCGTTGCACCCCTTCGGCCTGGATTGATGACCGAATCCTTTTGTGTGACTATCAGCCCGTGTTACTAAATGCAGGAGATTTTTCGATGTTTCCCGTGCAATTAGTGAATGCACGCCAAGAGCCTTTCCTACACTTGTTTGAAGATAGGCAGCAAGTGTACAAAATCCAGCCCTGGGACGAACAAACCGTCTATCTGCTCGTTGGGAGCCCGCCGGAGCCGAGCTACTTGATTCAGAAGCTGCCCCGAAATTTCCAACCCCCACCCCATGTGACCGTGGCGCTTGCTGGCACCGTATGGCCCGCAAAGGATGAGAAAGTGTTCTCACCGGATGGAAGTGTCTATTTCATCAACAAGTGGGAGCAAAAGCATCATTGGTTGCGGATTTATAGTGCGGAGGGGGACCTGCTGCGAGAGGTAGATTTTGAGGGGGGAGCGACTGTGTATGGTTGGAGCTTTGATAGCCGAGGCGTTATCTACCAGACCCATCGCGGGATGCTTGATCCTCGTTCCCATCCCATTCACATTCTCACCGTGCCGGAGTAGAGTAGAAAATGTCCGTCAGCGAGAGCAGCGGCGCAGAGCAGGCCATCGCGCTAACGGTCCATGCCAAGGCACCGGAACGGGCCCTGACGCTGCCCTGGCTATACCTGGGCACGCCCGGTGCCATCCCCAGCCTCGCGGTGGGGCAAAGCCTGGAATTCACCGTCTTTGCCAGCCCCACGGACACGCTTTCGCTAGGCAGCTACCAGGACTATCTCACCGTTTCCGCCGATGGCGGCCAGACGCGGCAGGTGGCCCTGACCGTCAACGTGACGAGCAACGCTGCCCGCGATGTCCAACTCAAGGTCACGGACGAGGAAGGCGCTCCGCTCGACGCGGGCAAGGTCATTCTCATCGACCAGGCCCTCACCAGCCAGACCGTCGAGGGCAAGGAACTTCTCCTCCACCAGCAGCACAGCGCCACCGTAGACAGCAATGGCACCGCCAATCTCAGCGCCCTCGCCCCAGGCAGCTACAACTATGTCGTCGCCGCCGATGGCTATTACCAGGGCGGCGGGCAACTCCTCCTCACCCCTGGTGATGCCCCTGAGACCCTCTCCATCGCCCTCCAGCAGAATCCCTTCACCTTCGAGTGGGATGTCAAGTCCATCAACGATGTCGAATATGACATTACCCTCACCATGACCTATGACGTCAAGGCCAAGCCCGAGATCATCATCGACCCTCGCTATTGGCACTTCGACACCTGCACCGTCGCGACCCTGACGGATACGCTCACCCTGCGCAATGTCTCGATTATCCCCATCGACCTGACAGACCTCGACCTCTCGGTGCCGGGCGTTGTGGTCGAGCATGGTCCGTACCCCGCTATGTTGGACGGCGAAAGCTCGATCACGGTTCCCGTTACCGCGACTCTGACAGGAGAGCCGGGGCAGGGGCAGGCGATGGTTGCCTATACCTACAAGCTCGCGCGCGATAACAAGCTTGTCACCTACACCTTCACCAAAAGCGCGGTCCAGGGCACGCTCCGCCCTGGCAGCGACTACATCGAACAATACTCGGTTGAGCCAGGCACCTTCGAGGAGGATGTGCTCTACACCACCCACCTGAGCGAGCCCTTCAAGACCGAGTGGCTACGCCTCGTGCTGGAGCAGAACCAGCCAATGCGCTGGACCGATCAAACCACGATCCCGGTCACCCTGACCGCGAACGTGCCAGTCTTCGTCACGGAAGGCGAGTACAGTGACCAGTCGACGATTCGCGTCACCGGCAGCGACGGCTCTGAGCGCGAGGGTTATGTCACCGTCACGCTCAAGAAGAATGCGGACGAGTTCTTCCTGGAATCGCACTTCACGCTTGGCCCCATTCCCTACACAAACAAGGTGGGCAGCAATGTAGGCGGCATCTACCCGGACAAGGCCCGCTGCGAGTCGGGTAGCTCCGGCGATGGCGGCAATTGGCGCTGGAACGCGGTAGGCGGCGGCGTCTTCACAGGGCAATACAGTGGTAACTCTATGCCGCAGCCTGGCTTCCCCGCGCCCGCGCCCGTCTACGAGACAGAGCACCAGCAGGTACGCCTGGAGCTTCAGCAGCGTGCCATGTTGGAGGGCGAGAATTTCGCGGCCTATCTGCTACTTCGAAATATCACTGACAAGGAATTCGAGATTGTCTCCGCAAGGGTAAGCATAAAATCTCAGGAGTGGGGTGGTGGCACAGATAAATTTACGGTACTGCCCTTGGTTCCCATCCAGCCAGGTCCCGTCGCGCCGGGCCAGAGCACGGCGCTTGCCTGGACGATTCTACCCGACGAAGGGGCCGTCAGCGACCCCCAGGGCGAACAGTTTCTGGTTAGTGCGAGTATCGATTATAGGTTGAATGGAACTCTTCACACGCTTCATACCATGCGGGATGGCATCACGGTCTACCCGGCTCCCAAGCTGAAGCTGACCTACCGCCTACCCATGCCAGATAGCGTCTGTAAGGTTTTCAACCTGAATCTGATCGTTACGAACGAGGGGGTCGGGGCCGCTCGCGATCTGCGGCTCAGGTCTGTACAGCCTGAAATCATCGAGAATCAGGCCAACCTGAAGATCGGCTTCGACATTACCGAGACCTATATCAATGGCGTGCCACAAGCCAACGAGCTAAACCTCGCGCTGGGCAATGTAGCTCCTGGGGAAACCAAGGTCGTCACCTGGCGCATCGAGGCCAGCGCGGCAGGGCGCTTCATCGAATTGGCGGCGGATTACAAACAGGTGAACTACCAGCAGTTTGATCTCACTCCGGCCATCAGCGAGGTCAACACCGAGTTCGTTCACCCCAGCGACCCCATCTTCCAGGGCTGTGTGCGCTTCGACGATCCGGACTACGTGCCTCAACCGACAGTCGAAGTCACGGTCGTCTCCGACACGATGCCAGTGCATCATCTGACCCTCAATGACGACGGCTGGCCTACGCCCAATCCCTTGATGGCTATCGTGACCCTCACCTGTCCTGAGGAGGCCGAGGCAGATTGTGTAGGAGGCTTTGACTTCAACATCGCCAGCAGCGATGACAGCAACATTGCTCGCTTCTTCGTCCATGCGCCCGGTGAGTTCGATCCAGAGGGTGAGCAAGCAGGGTTACTTTCCCCGTTCACGGAAGAGCACTTCACACCCGCCTGGCATGAACCAGGGCATGAGGGACTGCCCATCATCATCGGGACCGATCCCGCCTACCCGCCACGCTGTCTTCCTATGATCTCCGGCTCTTCCGAGTTTTCGTTCTATACCTACTCCGTTCAATGTTATAACCTGCCTGTCCAACCAGGCCATGAAGCAGACTTTGGGAAATTGCTGGTCCGCAGGGGCCACTCCCTCACCTTCCAATGGCCACTGTGGGTCCAACCCTCCGAGGCCTACGATCTTCAGTTTATCGCTGAGTGGGCAGAAGTTATACGTCACCGAGTCCTCACTGCCACCCATAAAGTTAAAGTCCCAAGGGGCGAGATTACCCCTATTGTGTTTCTCCCAGGACTGGGAGCCACTCAACCGCCTTCTTATGACCAACAAGCTCCCTGGTGGCCGGTAGGGAGCGGCATTCAGGAGTATATTAAACGGATGGCTGGGTATCGAACCTTGTTCACCACGCTCCAAAAAATGGGCTATAAGGAAAACAAAACGCTCTTCTTCTTCCGCTATGACTGGCTACGAAGTGCAGTCACCGGGGCAGATATGTTATGGGAACTCCTTTTGGACCCAGAGGGCGACATCGTGCGCAAGGTTGCCGAACTTCCAGAGGTCAAGGGATATGGTAATCCTGATGATGTGAAATTTGACCTGATTGGTCACAGTACAGGTAACCTTCTGGCCCGTGCCTACATGCAGATACCCTATCAGGGGGTACCACGCACCAACATTCGGCGCTATATTGGCATTGCGGGACCCCAAATTGGTCTCGTGAATGGTTACACTGGCTTGGAGGGGCAAGATACGTTCATTGAAGAGCCATTGGGCGGCTCACCAAATAAGCTAGGAAGTGTGGCCTTCTATTCACACCAACGTGCTCGTCGGCATCATTACTGTCAGGGTGCGGAGCGGGTTTGGGGAATCCCCATTCCCTTCACCTGCCACGTCTCGGAAGCAGATGCCTATGCTTTTACCCACGATCCTGTTAATGGACCTACGATTATTCCCCACTTCCTGCCTACCGCAGACTTCACTAATTACCTCCAAAGTAGGGACAGCGGCGACCCTTACCCGTACGGGCGTCCCGCCAATCCCTTACTGGAAGCGAAAGAGGGAGTAGTGACTCATACCTGTGTGCGGCCTGCGAGTCCCGACGAGCAAGCCCCCTGCTGGGAAAACGATGCCTTGCGAGGACAGGTGATTGACCCCTACGACAATCCCTTTACCTGGAATTACCTTGATGAAGTTAAAGCGGGATGGGAGGGAGAGGATTGGCGGGGCGATGCTCGCCAGCCTTATGCTACCCAATACCACGGCCTTAACACGCCAGAGAAGCTCGAAGAGTGGAATACAAGGCTGGGTGGAGACCTCTCCCAAAATGTCTGCTTCATCTACAACTCAGAGCACGCCACCAAAGAAGGCAGTCAGGTGGCCCAACCCCAGGTCTTTGCCCCCTACTGGCTTAATGGCAGCCATCAGAGCTTTATTGCGGAGCCAAACACAGGTGACAAACTGATTGCGACCATCAGTGCCAACCCAACTGATCCAGAGGGAGTCAGCCTGAACTGGGGTGGTAAGGTGCCCTTAAGTGTGCATATTGATGAGACGGAGCATGGACCTATTGTGGGTAATAATGACTCCATCCAGTCCATCACTGACTTCCTAACTGGAGCAAAAGTACCGTTCTTAATAGGTTTCCGTGTGGCTGAATTCGAAGAGGAATGTGCCGCTTTTAAACCAGCAGCCACAACAAGCGACTTTTCTAGCAACTCAAGCGATAGAATCAGCGTCTCAGCTCTATCCACCCAAGAGGCCCCCCTGGAGGAGAACCTTTTCACACGGGCGCTGCTCCTGACGGTGCAGGGTCCGGCAGATTTAACCCTTGTTGATCCCCAAGGGCAGCGGATCGGCTACGATGTCACCAGCGGGGAGATTCTGACCAGCACCGATAGCTTCTATTTCCCGGACCGCTTGACCGCCGAAAATTACCTCTGGCTCGATAAGCCACTCGCGGGGG
>JACCSL010000720.1 GCA_013812995.1 Ardenticatenales bacterium
GCCAGACGGGTCTATGGGCAGCTTTAGTTCTCGTAGAACGCGGGCAACGCGCTGCTCCTCGCGCAGCCGGAGGGCATAGTTGGCCCCCAGGTCTGACAGCGAGAGCCAGTGCCCCTCGCGGAGAATGCGCGGGCGGAGCACCATCTGCCCCTCGCTGGCCCACTGCGGCGGCTGCGCCAGCGCCCATACTGCGAGGAGCAGCACGCCCAGCAGCAACCCCGCCAGCCATAGCCGCCAACCCCGGCCAATTAGGTAGATTATGTCAACAATACCGCGCAGGGCGCGGCGAAGGAGAAATAAGAAGTGCTTCACGGGGGGCGATTCTAGCACGCGTTTGACTCAACAAAAAACCACTCCAAGCGGAGTGGTTCTTGTTTATTCGCTATTCCAGGATTATGTCATGGTAAGCGTCTGTTGATCCTTGCGCTGTATCAGCACTGTGACGAAGGCCCCGCAGAGCAAGGAAAGCACGGAGGGTACCAGCAGCGGTCCCAGCAGGAGGCCGCGCAGGATGTCGAGCACCGAGAGACTCACCCGGCCCCCGATCATCAGGGCCTGCCAGAACTCTCCCATCCAGAGGCTGCCGCTTGATAGAAAGCCTGGTGCAAAGAGGATAGAGAGAACCGTCCATACCAGACTGGCCTGCCCCATTATCAGGATTACGCTAATGACCAGCGTGCCAACCATGAGCCCAACAACTCCAAGGCGAAGGTTATAACGCAGGGCATCGGCAAAGGCCGCATCGACCACACGGGTCGTAAAGCCGCTGGGCGCGTACTTCATCGGTGCCCGGTGAAAAAGGGCATCGACAGCCTGTAGCTCGGAGAAGGCGAGGGCGCAGTCCGGGCAGTGAGTCAGGTGGAGCGTCAGGCGGTTTGCGTCCGCTGCCTCCAGGGCTTCATCCAGTTGGAGAGAAATCAGTTCCAGAATCTCGTCGCAGTTGTTCATTTTTTTCTCTTATGCCTCTACCTTTTCCTTGGCCTGAGCCATCAGGGGGATCAGATCGGGCGCATGGGCTCGCATCAGCTCAGCCAACTTCAAGCGGGCGCGGTGTAGCCGGCTCTTCACAGCACTCAGGCTCAGCCCCGTTGCCTCACAAATCTCCTGGTAGGACAGATCATTCCAGTAGTGCATGATGAGGGGAACCCGATAGCCAGGTTCCAGGTATTCGAGCAATTGTTGGACCCGCGCCTCCTGCTCCGAATCCAGCAACTGTCGTTCGGGTTGCGGACGATCACTAACCAGCGGTTGCCACTCCGGCATCTCTTCAATATCGACGGTCTGGAGACGGCGACGACGCAGGCGGTCAATGCAGTGATGGGAGGCGACGGAGAGCACCCAGGAGGAGAGTTTGCGGTCAGGATCATAGGTATGCAGGCGACGATAGATCTTGACGAAGATCTCCTGCGCTGCATCCTCTGCCTCGGTGCTGGTTCCGAGCATTCGATAGCAGAGATTATAAACCGGGTTTTTATACGCCTCGACCAGTGAGGTGAAGGCGGTGCGGTCTCCCGCAAGGGCACCCTGGACCCAGGCTTTTTCTTGGTCAACCGATATCATTCAAGTTTGTCCTTCGCACTCCTGCCCAGGCTCATTGCGTACTACGCAGATGGGAAGAGCATGGTTGCACCTCAAAACAATACCACAATTAGGTTAATTTTAACAGGGGCAGCGTGCTTTTGTTGTGCGCCAGGTGCGATTTGCGGAAAGCATCCACGACCGTTATTCTTGGCTGGCCTGTGCTGACGGGAAAGGTTGAGGATGATCGCACCAATCTACATTGCTATTGAGGGAGTCATTGGCGTCGGCAAGACGAGCCTCGCTACCCTCCTCCAAGACGAATACAACGCTCAAGCCGTGATGGAAGTCTTCGAGGAAAATCCTTTTCTTTCCTCTTTCTATCACGAGCCTGAGCGCTACGCCTTCCAGGTGCAGGTGGCCTTTCTCCTGAGCCGATACCAGCAACAGAGGGTCATTGGGGAGCAGGCGGGGCGGCGCTCCCTGGTCAGCGACTATCTGTTCGCGAAGGACCAGCTCTTTGCCAGACTGAATCTGTCGGGCGACGAGTGGGAGACCTACCACCAGTTGTACCATGTGATGGCGGAGCGGATCATCAGGCCGGACCTCGTGGTGTACCTGCGAGCCAGCACGGACACACTCATGGAGCGCATCACGAGGCGGGGGCGTCCCTACGAGAAGAACATGGCGCGCCAGTATATCGAGCGACTCGCGGCGACCTACGAGGCATTCTTTGCCACCTACAATCCCTCACCCTTGCTCATTATTGACAGTGATGGGCTGGACTTTGTGGGTTGCCAGGGCGATCTCAGATATGTCCGACAGCAGCTTGACGCGGCGCTGGGCAGAGTACAGGTCGTGATCTCATGAAACACTTCGTTGCTATTGCGGGCAATATTGGCGTCGGCAAATCATCGCTGACCCGGCTGCTGGAAGCGCGGTTGGGGTGGGAGCCTTTCTACGAGGCGGTGCAGGACAATCCCTATCTCTCCAATTTTTACGAAGATATGGAACGATGGGCCTTCCACAGCCAGATTTTCTTTCTCAGCCGCCGCCTCCAACATCATCGTCAAATCTGCTCCCATCCCGTCTCGGCCATTCAGGATCGCTCCGTTTATGAGGATGCCGAGATTTTTGCGCAAACGCTTTTCTTGCAGGGCAAGATGGACCGCCGCGATTATACCGTTTACCGTGACCTGTACGACTCCGTCAGCGCTTTCCTGCCACCCCCCAATCTGATTGTCTACCTGCGCGCGAATGTGGACACCCTGCTGGGCCGCATCGCGAGGCGGGGACGGGAATTCGAGCAGGGCATCTCGCGCAGCTACCTGGAACAATTAAACGAGCTTTATGACAGTTGGATTGAGCAGTTCGAGCTCTGTCCCGTCCTGACCATTGCAGCGGATGAGATAGACTTTGTGGCCCAGGAAACCGACCTGTCGTTCATCACAGGCCAAATTCTTGAGCAGTTGCACCGTGAAAACGTGATGCATATTGCGTAACTGCCGGACATAGCCATCGCGTCTGGCGTTCTGTTATCCACCCCCCTGTTAGGAGAATTCCCTGATGCGCCGAGACATTACTGGCTGGTACAGCGAGCGACTGTACATGAATATGCCCATCGTGGCCTATGGTCACTCGGGTTACCCCATTCTCATGCTGCCGACGGCTGCCGCCGACTATCTCGAGTATGAGCGCTTCTATCTGATTGATGCCATCAAGCACCACATCGAGGCGGGCCACGTTCGCGTCTACTCGGTCAACAGCGTGAATCGGCATAGTCTACTCAACGATAGCGCATCTCCGGACATCAAGATGGAGTACCAGAGCCGCTACGATAGCTACCTGATCAATGAGGTTCTGCCCTTCATTCGCCATGACTGTGGGAGTGCCAGCGTTCTGCCCCTCGTCTCCGGCATCAGCCTGGGGGCGTACCTGGCGGCCAACACCTTCTTCAAACACCCGGACCAGTACGGCGGGGCGATTCTCCTTGCGGGTAGCTACAACATTCGTCACTACCTGGATGGGTACTACGACGACAATAGCTACTTCAACAACCCGATGGATTATCTCCCGAACCTCAGCGACAACTACCACCTGCCCATTCTCCAGAGTGGCACGCGCAAGATCATCATCTACACCGGCCAGGGCGCGTACGAGGCCCCGGAGCGCGCCTACGATCTCTCGCGCGTGCTCAGCGGCAAGGGCATCCCGCACGAGCTGGATGTCTGGGGCCACGATGTCAACCATGACTGGCCCTGGTGGCGCAAGGCGATGGATTTCTACGTTTCTCGCCTGTTCGGGTAAGGAGTGGTAGGGCATGAGGCGGGAGTATTACCGGTGGTGACATTTCGAGCTGGGTGCGCGGCTACCACGATCAGAATCCCTACTTCAATAATCCGGTCGAGTACATCAAGAACGCCCATCACCCGCACCACCTCGCCCAGGTGCGCCAACCGGATATCATTCTGGTTGTCGGCCGGAATGATCCTAACTTCGGTCACAATCAATACTTTTCCACTCTGCTCTGGGAGAAAAACATCTGGCACGCCTTCCGCGTGTGGGATGGGTGGGCGCACGATTGGCCCTGGTGGCGACACATGTTGAGCCTGTACATCGGAGGCCCGGACTGAGCACCGTGATCTCGTGGCGCTTGCTGCCTGGCCCGGAAGGGCTGGTAGCAACGCGGCACCCCGAGGAGGTGGCAACGCTGGCCGAGGCGGCATTCTTCCTGCCGCACGGAGCCTATACGACCCTACGCACCTATGGTGCAACGGGCGTTCTCCTGCTCGATCAGCACATGGACCGTCTGGAGGAGAGCGCGGGACTAATGGGCTGTTCCGTGCAATTGGATCGTGCGGGTGTCCGGCGCGCGTTGGGGGGAATAGTGCATTCCCAGCGCGGGGAAACCGAGAGAGAAAACCGGCTGCGTCTGACCGTAGATTGCTCGGCGCATCCTGGGGAACTTTGGCTCTCAATGGAACCCCTACCCTTGCTTGCACCAGACCTTTATGAGCAGGGTGTAGCCGTTGTAACTCAGACGATGCAGCGAGCGAACCCGCGCGCCAAGGACAATGCGTTTCTCACCACGACAAAGGCCGAGCGTGCCCGAATTAGCGGCCGCATCAATGAGGTGCTGATGGTGGGCACAGAGGGCGAGGTGTTGGAGGGGTTGAGCAGTAATTTCTTCGGCATCCGCGCGGGAACGCTCTACACAGCGGAAGAGGGCATTCTACCAGGGCTCACGCGCTCGCTTATTCTGGAGGAGGCCGCACAGGGAGGAATTCCGGTACGTCTGGAGTCCCTCCAGGTAGGCGCGCTGTCGGGGCTGGACGAGGCGTTTATCTCCAGCAGCAGCCGGGCTGTCCTGCCCGTGGTCGAGATGGATGGACAGGTGGTGGGAAATGGGCAGCCTGGATCTATCACCCGCGAGATCAGCCGGCGCTATGACGCGCGGGTCCAGCAAGAAATCGAGTGGCTCTGACACCGTCAAGCAGGCACGATACCCACCAGAGCCAGACCATTCCAGTCGTACGTTCGCCTTTTAGAAAGGAGCCTTCATGGCAGATAAAGATGTCAGACGCATAGGATTGTTTGTGGGCCGCGAGTGGTCCTGGCCGCCCGCCTTCATTGATGAGGTCAACAACCGGGACGAGGGGGTTGTCGCCGAGTATGTCAAGGTCGGGGGCACGCAGCAGGATGAGCCCTGCCCGTACGATGTCATCGTGGACCGCATCTCGCACGAGATTCCTTACTATCGCTCGTACCTGAAAAACGCCATCCTTCAGGGGAGCTACGTTATCAACAATCCGTTTATGTGGGCCTCGGACGACAAGTTCTTCGAGGCGGGCCTGGCAACCAAGCTCGGCGTGGCAAGCCCCCGCACGATTCTGTTGCCCAACAAGGATTATATCCCTGGCATTGTCGCCGAGTCGCTGCGGAATCTGGAATACCCGCTCAACTGGCAGGCGATTGTGGATTATGTTGGCCTCCCTGCGATTCTGAAGGACGCGCATGGTGGCGGCTGGAAGGAAGTGTACAAGATCGACAACGTCGATGAACTGCTCTTCCGCTACAACCAGTCCGGCACGCTACAGATGATCCTCCAGGAGTTCATCGAGTGGGATCAGTATGTGCGCTGCCTCTGCATCGACCAGAGCGAGATTCTCCCGATGAAGTATGACCCGAAGGAGCGCCGCTACCATGTCGAGGACGATCACCTGAGCCCTGAGCTAGAGGCACGGGTGGTGGGCGATGCGCGCAAGCTCTGCCAGGCACTGGGCTATGACATGAACACGGTCGAGTTCGCGGTGCGCGACGGGATTCCCTACGCCATCGACTTTATGAACCCCGCACCGGACATGGACATTTACTCCCTGACGCCCTTCTACTTCGACTGGGCCGTGAAGCACATGGCCGATATGTGCATCAAGAAGGCGAAAACGCGGTCGCAGGAGCAGAAGAATGACTTCCGCTGGGCTCGATTCCTCCCCAAGGCGGAGGAGGAGAAGAAAGTCGCCGCCAAGCGGTAGAATCCGATCCCTTGTAGCGTAGAGCGGCGCTGCATGTGCCCCGCACCATCGGGGTGCGGCAGCGCCTTTTTGTTTCAGAAGAGGACTCTGATGATCGAAGAGGCAATCCACGCGTATCACGACCTGTTTGATGACCAGGTGGCCGCCGAGAACTTCGGGCTGTTGAAGGAGAAGATGGAGCAGCGCCATCTCTCCTTCGGGGAGCGCCTGCTCTGCACCGTTCTGCGGCCACACTTCCTCACGCCCCATGAGTACCAGAAGATGAAGGAAGCATGCGAGACGCTGCTGGGCGCGTTTGACCGGCTCTACGAGACGATGGTCGAGGCTCCCGCCCTGCGCACCGAGGTGGGGCTGACCGAGCTGGAAGAGGGCGCATTTGCCCTCAATCCGGGCTACCGCACCCCGACGCCGACGGGCCGCCTGGACTCGTTTCTCTCCCACGAGCCGGAGGGAGACCCCACGATTCACTTTGTCGAGTACAATGCAGAAACCCCGGCAGGGGCAGGGTACGAGGACGTTCTGAGCGAGGCGTTCTTCGAGCTGCCCGTGATGAAACAGTTCCAGAAACAGTACCGCGTCACGATGGTTCCCCTGCGACGGCGCGTTCTGGATACGCTCCTTGCCATGCACCGGGAAGCGCGCGGCCAGGAGCCCCCAACCATTGGCATCGTGGACTGGGAGGATGTTCCCACCACGAACGAGTTCGAGATCTTCAACGAGTTTTTTCTGTCGCAGGGCGTGGATTCCTTCATCACGGCCCCGGAGCGCATGGAATATGACGGAAAGACGCTGCGCGGCGACGGAAAGCCCATCCACATCATCTACAAGCGCGTGCTGGGGAGCGAGTTGCTCCAGCGCTATGGGTTGGAGCACCCGATCCTGTATGCGCTGCGCGACGGGAATGTGACGATGGTCAATCCGTTCCGCTGCAAACCACTCCACAAGAAGATGAGTTTTGCCCTGCTGAGCGATGAACGGTACAACGATTTGTACACGGTGGAGCAGCGGCACGCCATCGCGATGCACATTCCCTGGACCCGCAAGCTTGGGGAGCGCAAAACGCTTCTGGATGGCGAGCCGATTGACCTTCTTCCCTACATCGCGGATCACAAGGATGAGTTTGTGATGAAGCCCAATGATGAGTACGGCGGCAAGGGCGTCATCATCGGCTGGGAGAGCAGCAGCGAGGAATGGCACGCAGCCATGCAGGAGGGGCTGAAAGAGCCCACCATCATACAGCGCAAGGTGAAGATCGCGCGCGAGGATTTCCCCTCCTACATCGATGGTCGCCTGAACATCTCCGAGCGCCTTGTAGACCTGGACCCCTATCTCTTCGAGGGAAATGCCATGCACGGCTTCCTGACGCGCCTGGCAGCCACGACGCTGCTCAACGTGACAGCGGGAGGTGGCTCGGTCACTCCCACCTTTATCATCGAGAAGACGTAATGCGTAAAACGTAAAACGGCATAAGCTGTCATCCGCCATAAGTGAATGTCGTAAATTACGTTTTACGTTTCTGCTTCTGACGGAATTTGTGGTATGGAAGATTGGGAAGCGTGCCATGCGAGCCCTCTCCCCCACGTCGTTTCGCTCCGTGTCCCCTCTCCCGAAATCGGGAGAGGGGCGGCCGAAGGCCGGGGAGAGGGCCACCACGCAGAGCCACCCCTCAACCACAAATTCTATCAGAACCAGTTACGTTTTACGTTTTAACCAATCCTTCCACGCTATTACCTCCATCTACAGCTTTGTTCCACCTCCCATGGGGGTTGTCAGCGCCTTTCAAATCCGTTACGCTTCTTGCCACTACAAGGTAAAGGAGAGTCTCTATGCTACCCGCTCCCTCATTGACAATCGGGATCGAAGAAGAATATCAGATCGTTAACCCCAAAACACGGCAGTTAACCAGTTACATCACCCAGTTTCTGGATGGCGACCACACCATCCTGCGCGAGCGAGAGATTAAGCCAGAACTTCATCAGAGTATGGTGGAGTTGGGCTCGAATGTCTGCCGGAATATTCAGGAGGCACGCACGGAACTGGTCAAGATGCGGTGCATGATCAATGACCTTGCAAAGGCGCGGGGGCTCGTTATCGTCGCCAGTGGTACCCATCCTCTCTCGTTGTGGCACGAGCAGGAAATTACGCCTCTGGAACGCTACCTGGGCGTTCTGGAGGATATGCAGGAGTTGGCACGCCAGCTTCTCATCTTCGGGATGCACGTCCACATCGGCATCGAGGATCCGGAGTTCGTGATCGATGTGATGAATGTGGCGCGCTACATGCTTCCCCATATTCTCGCCCTCAGTACCTCCTCTCCCTTCTGGGAGGGACGCAACACAGGATTGAAGAGTTATCGGAGCGTGATCTTCCGACGCTTCCCACGCACAGGAATTCCCTACACCTTCTCCTCGCACGCGGAGTATGATCGCTTCGTGCAGACGCTGGTGCAAACAGGCTCTATCCCGAATGCCTCCAAAATCTGGTGGGATGCTCGCCCGCACCACAAGTACCCCACGCTGGAGTTCCGTGTGCCTGATCTCTGCACCACCGTGGATGAGGCGCTCTGCATCGCAGCCCTTTTCCAAGCACTCGTATTGAAGTTATGGAAGATGCGCGTGGAGAATACCACGTTCCGCCAATACTCCCCTGCCCTGATTGACGAGAACAAGTGGCGCGCCGTGCGCTACGGGATCGAGGGCAAACTCATTGACTTTGGGCGCGCCGAGGAACTCCCCGCGCGTCAGCTCATCCATGAACTGGTGGAGTTTGTGGATGATGTCGTGGACGAGCTGGGAAGCCGCCGCGAGGTGGAGTATGCCTATACCATGCTCCAGCAGGGCACCAGCGCGGACCGCCAGCTACGCGTCTTCGAGGAAAGCGGGCAGAGCCTCGAAGCGGTGGTAGATCACCTGGCAAAGGAGACCATGCGCGGCTGCTACGACGCCGAGGGCAACCCGAATATTTGAGTAAGAAGCGTTTCTCAGCTCAATAAAACGTAAACCGTAACTGGTTCTGCTGGAATTTGTGGTGGAGTCATGGCTCTGCGTGGTGGCCCTCACCCCCACGT
>JACCSL010000741.1 GCA_013812995.1 Ardenticatenales bacterium
CCAATGGGCCGATTCTGCCTCGCTGCGCCTTCTTCGCCTCTTCCTGACCGATCCCATGCACCAACATCTGCTCGTGCTGGGGGCCTACCGGGAGAACGAGGTTGATGGGGCGCACCCGCTGGTGCAACTGCTGCGCGCCTTGGACGAGGCCGAGGTGCGCGTGACGCGCCTGAGCCTGGCGCCCTTCGCCCTCCAGGAGGTCACGCAGTTCGTGGCGGACACGGTTCAGGCCGCTCAGGAAATCGCGCTGCCTCTTGCTGAGATCGTCTTTGCCAAGACGCAGGGCAATCCCTTCTTCGTGGGGGAGTTTCTGAAGGCGCTCTACCAGGAGGGGCTGCTATTCTTCAGTCCGCCCCTGCACCGCGACGAGGTAGGGGAGTGGCGCTGGGAAGTCTCGGAGATCAAGGCGCGAGACATCACGGACAACGTGGTGGACTTCATGCGCGGCGCGCTGGAGCAGCTCCCTGAACGCACGCAGGAGACACTGAAGGTGGCCGCGGCGCTCGGCAACGCCTTTGACCTGACAACCCTCGCGCGGGCGCAGGCGCGTTCCCTGGCAGAGACCGCTGCTGATCTCTGGCCGACACTGGAGGCGGGGCTGGTGCTCCCGCTGGGCGAGAGCTACCGCCTGCTCCAGGTCGAGACAGCGGCGACGGTGGAGGCGCTGGCGGAGACGATGAATGTCTCTTATCGCTTCCTCCATGATCGTGTGCAGCAGGCGGCCTACGCACTCCTCGCGGAGGAGGAACGTCCTGCCCTGCATCTCAGGATAGGGCAGCTACTGCTCACGCACAGCAGCGAGGCGGAGCAAGAAGAGCGCCTCTTCGCAATGGTAGACCATCTGAATACCGCGATGTCGCTGGTCACGGAGGCGAGTGAGAGGGAGGCCCTGGCGCGACTCAACCTCCGGGCTGGACAGAAGGCCAAGTCATCAACCGCCTATGAGCCAGCCTTCCAGTATCTGCAACACGGATTGAGCCTGTTGCCCGATAATCCCTGGCAGAGCCACTATGACCTGGCGCTTGCCCTCTATCGCGAGGCCGTCGAGAGTGCTTACCTCCAGGGGAACTTTGTGCAGATGGAAACGCTGGCCGCTCAGCCGTTGACCCACGCCCGAACCGTGTTGGATAAGGTGAAAATCTACGAGGTTCTGATCCAGGCCAAGTCCGCAGAGGCCAAACTACTGGAGTCCATCGCATTGGGTCGCGAGATTCTGGCCCATCTCGGTATTTCCACGCCTGTCAAGCCAACAAAGATCCATGCCCTGAAAGGACTCCTGCAAACCCGGCTGGTGCTGGGGCGGCGCTCCGTGGCCTCGCTGGCCGCGCTGCCAAAGATGCAGAACCCGCAGATGCTGGCAGCCATGCGGCTGCTACGGTTCACAGCCAGTTCCGCCTACTATGCGCTGCCCGCCCTCTACGCACCTCTCATCTTCCAGATGGTCCAACTCTCGGTTCAGCATGGGAATGCCCCCGCCTCCCCTTCCGCCTATGCCACGTATGGCCTGGTGCTCGCCACGCTGGGCGATTTCGATCGCGCCTATGAGTTTGGACAACTCACCCAGAAACTGCTGGAGCAACCGGAATCCCGCGAGTTTCTGGCACATGCCAACGTCGTCGTTAGTATGGGAATCCAACCGCTGAAAGAGCCCTTGCGGGATACCCTTCCGGCCTTTCAAGTTGGATATCAGAGCGGCATGGAGACGGGCGACCTGCCCTATGCCTCTGTCAATGCGGCTGTCTACGGCTATTATCTTCTTCTGGTAGGGGCTCCTCTCCCCTTCATTCTTGAAGAGATTAATCGCTACCTGACCTCCATCAAGCGCAGTTTCAAGCACGATATCTACTTCCACGGGATGATGGCACTCCAGCAGATGGTTTCTAACCTACTGGAGCCCAGCCAGGATCCCTATCGCCTGACGGGAGCCTTCGCCAATGAGGATGAGCTGTTCGAGAGACTCAGCGCCTCCAATGATTTGACCACACTTTCCATGTCCCACATGTACAAGACAGTTCTGGGCTATCACTTCGGCGAGTACGAGAGGGTGCTGGAGTCTACCAAGTTCTTAGAACATCATCAGGAGAGTGTACGCGGGACGGCCTATGTACCCGCTGTGTTTTACCCCTACCAATCGCTGGCACTCCTGGCGCTCTATCAGAGCGCGGACAGTCAGACACAAAAAGCCTCGCTCAAAAAGGTCGCTGCCAATCAGAAAAAAATGAAGAAGTGGGCCTTGCACGCGCCTATGAACTACCAGCACCTTTACGAACTGGTGCAGGCGGAGTGGGAGCGGGTTCAGGGGAACACCCTGACCGCCATGCAGCACTACCAGCGGGCTATCTCCCTGGCTCGGGAGCATAATTTTCCGCACAATGAGGCCCTTGCGAACGAACTCGCCGCCCGCTTCTACCTGGAGCAGGGGCTGATGCAGGTCGCGCAGGGCTACATGATGAACGCACGCTATGGCTATCTCACCTGGGGCGCGCAGGGTAAAGTACAATGGCTGGACGTCCGCTACCCAACGCTGCTTCCCCAGGCCGCCAGCAGCTCGATCATCACCGGCAGCACGCAGTACACCAGGGCCTCATCCTCCACCGCCAGCGGGAGCGGCGGGCAGTTGGACCTCGCCTCGGTCATCAAAGCCTCGCAGACCATCTCTGGCGAGATTGATCTGGATCGCCTGCTCGACAAACTTCTGGGACTTCTCATGGAAAACGCTGGCGCACAGAAGGGGGTGCTGCTCTTGGCCGATGAGGGACGCCTTCTCATCCAGGCGGAAGGAGTTCTTAACCCGTCCGAGGTGCGCGTTCTCCAGGCACTCCCCGTGGAGGAGAGCACGACGCTTTCCGCCGCGATTGTTCACTATGTGGCGCGCACGCACGAGGATGTGGTGCTGGACAACGCGAGCCGCGAGGGGCGCTTTGCCAATGACCCGTACATCCGCCGCCATACGCCCCGCTCCATCATGAGTGCGCCCATTCTAAACCAGGGTAAACTCATCGGTGTCATCTATCTGGAAAATAACCTGACGACGGGGGCCTTCACCCCGGACCGTGTGGAAATCGTGCAGCTTTTGGGCACCCAGGCTGCCATCTCGATTACCAACGCTCAGGCCATCGCGGCACGTACCGAGCAGGAGCGCACCCGCTTGGAGAAGCACCTGTTGGAACAGCGCGCTCAGGATCTGGCAGAGTTGAATGCCAGCAAGGACAAATTTTTCTCCATCATCTCACACGATCTGCGTAGCCCCTTCAATAGCCTCCTGGGACTTGCGCAGTTGATGAGCAAGTACTCGGAGACGCTGAGCCAGGCGGAGGTGAAGGACTTTTCAGGGCGCATCTATAACTCGGGCAAGCAGGTTCTCGCCCTGCTAGACAACCTTCTTCACTGGTCCCAGATGCAGACGGGGCGCATGGTGTTCGAGCCCGAGGAGGTGAAGCTACAGGAGTTGGTCAAGCGCACGCTCTCCCTGTTGCAGGGAACCGCTGCTAGCAAGGGCATCGAGCTTAGCAGTGATGTGGAGGATTATCTTCTCTACGGTGATCCCAATATGCTAGAGACGGTGCTCCGCAACCTTGTTTCCAACGCGCTGAAGTTCACCGACAGCGGGGGTCGCGTTAGCATCTCGGCGGTGCGGGGGCGTGGCCGGGTGGAAATTGCTGTAACGGATACTGGCCTTGGCATGAGTCGCGAGACGATACAAAAGCTCTTCCGCATCGATGTGACGCACACTACCGCCGGAACGGCCAAAGAGCAGGGCACCGGCCTTGGCCTGATTCTGTCGAAGGAGCTGGTGGAGCAGAACGGGGGCCAGATCGGGGTGGAGAGTGTGCTTGGGCAGGGCTCCACCTTCAAATTCACCGTTCCGCTCGCCAGCCAGAGTTCGTAATCGCTATCGTAATCGCAACTCGTAATCGTCCGTTCTGTACGAACGATTACGAGTTGCGACAGCGATTACGATAAGGTTTGCTTACTTTGGCGGCGCAGCGGGGCTACCCAGCGCCGCAATCTGTGCCTGGATGCGCTGCTCCAGCGTGGCATCGTCGGCGCGCAGCCTGGTGCGCTCGCTCTCTAGCGCCGCCAGCGCGTCCTCGGACTCGTTGAGCTGGCGGACATAGCGTGCCCGTAGCGCCCCTTCGTCGCCGCTATCCTTCAGCCCACCCATATTTTTGCGCGCCTGCTCCTGCGTTGCCATGAAACGGCTGCGCTCCGTCTCGATCTCGTTCAGCCGCTGCTGGAGTCGTTGCCGCTCGGCGTAGAGGTTCAGGAGGTCGCGTAGCCCACCCCCCAATGCCTCGTCCAGCCAGCGATTGCGCAGATAGTAAGCCAGATTGTCGTAGCTGAGGTGGGCCAACTGCTCGTAGCGCTGCTCCAGGCGGCGCTCCCGCACCTCGAACTTGGCCTCGCCGCCCGGCCCCGCCGGAACCTCGACCTGCCAGCGGTAGTGCTGCTCCGTCGTCTCCGTGGGCGCGGGCATGTCCAGCAACTCGAAGCCCTGCGTGCGCGGATACTCGATTTGCAGGAAAATCGTCTCCGCGTTGCTGTTGCTCACCTCATACTTGGTGCGCCGCGTGCTGTACTCGTGGAAGAGCAGGTATTGGTTCTGAATGGTAATCTGGTGCGTCTCGCGCGTTGTCTCGCTCTCCTCGCGGACACTCACGCCCAGGTCCACCGCCACGGCCAGCAGCACCTCGCTCTTCGGGCGCGTGAAGGGGAAGATTGCCTCGCCGATGTAGCTGTTGTTCTCTACGACCGTGATGGGGCCGCGCTCCAGCGTGAGGTCGCTCTCGTTCTGGAAGCGGAGCACCACCACGGGGTGGCGCGGGTGCTTCTGCCCGTTGTAGATGTGCTCCTTGCGGTAGGGTATCAGCGTGGAGAGAATCGGCACCATCGCGGCCTCCCCGCGCTGCACCGTCACCGGGTGCGCGATGCGGTACTCGAAGAGATCGCCCTGCGCCTCGCCCTGCGCGCTGACCTCGGTGCTGGCGCTGAGACCATCCTGAAGAGAGAAAGTGTCATAGGCCATCTCCGCCTCCTCCCGCATCATTCTGGAGCCCTCGCCAGCCGACTGTGCCATTGCTCGCATCATTGGCGCACTCGCCGGGGCGGGCGGGGGCATCATCATCTTGGCGCGCTCCATCTCGATGGGCGCGGTCGTGACGCGCGCCTCCTCCCGCACCACGGGGCGATCCGGGGTGAAGGGGGTGTAGAGGTCATAGACAAAGGAGATAGGCATCCCCGCCACGAGTGTGACGTGGACATTTTCCAGCGCCTCGTCGAAGGGATTGTCGAAGATGCCCCAGCCCTGGAGCAGCGCGCGCCGCGTGCCATCCTCCGCAAGGTCTCCGACCAAGCGGTAGGAGACGCGCCATGTCGGGCTGGGAGCCAGGTAGCGAACCACCAGGTCATGCTCCCCCTCGGAGAGCCGCAGCGTGACGGTGCGCTGCTCCGGCTCGGCGATGCTGGCGCGCAGGAAGAAGGCGAGGTCCGACTTGGCCTGAGCATCCACCGGCTGCACCACGGCGATATCATTGATGTGCAACACCTGAATCCCTGCCTCTGTCAGCAGCGAGAGCCGCCCCCGCTTGAAGGGATGCTTTTCGCCCACATCCAGCCCCACCACTGTGCCCATGAGCCCCACATCCCCGGCCTCTACCGTCGTGTGGATGTGAATCACCCGCCCGCGTAGGTCGCGCAGCAGATCGAGCAGCGTGGACTTGTCTGAGAGGTGAATCGAGCCGCGCGCCAGCTTCTCCTCGCGCTCCTCCGGCGCATCATAGGCGATGGTACGAATTTGCCCGCCACTCCGGTCGAAGGCCACTAGGCTCTTGAGGACATCGTTCATCTGGTCGCGGTGAAAGGTTAGTGTGGCACTCTCTCCCGTCACCGCCCCGCCCCGTTCCACCACGCTGATACCGTGCTTGTAAAGCGTCAACTGCCGAATCGGAAGGATCATGGGTCTACCTCGTTGTGTGAAAAGGACAAGGGCTAAAACGGCCCTCTCCCCTGGCCTTCGGCCGTCCCCTCTCCCGATTTCGGGAGAGGGGACACTGAGCGAAGCGAAGTGGGGGAGAGGGCTGTGCTGTTTATCTCACCAGTACCGGTAGCCAGAGCGAGATACCCTCGCTCGTAAAGGTGCGTACCTCGCTCGCGCTACCGGGACCGCATTCGTTCTCGGCGATTACGCGCCAGTGATACTCGGTGCTACCAGAGAGCGCGCGGGTGGCCGTGGTTTCGGTGATGCTCTCATCCAGGAGGAGCGTAGTGAAATCAGCATCGCTCGCGACCTGGAGCCGGTAGCCGGTCGCCCCGGTGGCGGGCTCCCAGGTAAAGGTGACCGTATCGGACTGAGCGGCGTCCGGCGCGGGGCTGACGAGCGTGGGGCCGCTCAGTGGGACAGTGCGGACTTGCACGCCAAAGAGTTGCTGGCGCGTCGTGGTGCCATCCCTGCCCTCCAGCGTCAGGTAGGTGGTGCCAGTCATCGTGTCTGACGCCTCGAGCGTCAGGCTGACCTGCGCCCCGGCCTGAACCGTCGTATCAGAGAAGAGCGCGGTCAGGCCCGCTGGCGCACCCTTGAGCGTCAGGGAAAGATTGCCCTGGTAGCCGTACAGCGCGCGAGTATGCACGGGAATGCTTGCGCTTTGCCCCTGACATATCGGGGCGTGCGTCATCGACGTCTCGACATCGAAATCCGGGGCAACGGCGCTGTTCGTGGGGCGCAGCACAAACAGCCCCTGCTCGATCCCATTGGTCAGAATGTTCCCGCTGGGGAGATAGACGTAGGAGCCCCACGCCCCATTGAACGAGGGGGCGTCATCCTGCGGGTAGATATCGAAGTAGCCTACCTCGTGCGTATCGCTGATACTGGCGACGTTCAGGATGCTTACCCCCGCCCGGTAGTTGCTCTGGAAGGAGAAGTCGCCCCGAATGTACTGATCGTGGTCGATGGTCTGACTGTCACGCACGAGAGTATCAATGTGGCGCGGGTTGCTCAGGTCGGAGACATCCCACATAAAGGTTCGAGTATTGAGCCCACCGGTGCTCGGAAACTCATCCAGCTCGTCGTCCATGAGCATGTAGCGATAATCCTCCGTGAGCCAGCCCTGGTGCGTGTACTTCGCATTCTCGTAGGAGACGCGGGAGAGCATCGTCATATTGCTCTTGTCGCTCACATCCACGATGGTGAGCGTGTCCTCGTTGTAGGCAAAGCAGATTTCTCGCCCCGCGTACGGCGTGCCAGTGGGGTAGACCACACACTGGGCATCGTGAGTGTAGCCGTCATTCGCGAAGCAGCCCGCAAAGGTGGGATTCTTCGGGTCGCGGATGTCCACGACATGCAGGCCCCCGGCGCAGCTCCTTTGGCTTGGATTAAGCGGATTCCTGGCTCCCATGATGTAGGCAAAGCCGCTGGCCTCATTGATGGTGATGCTGTGCGCGCCGCCAACGCCCATATAGTGCGCCACCTGCGTGATATTGGGCAGTTGAGTCATATCCACGACCTGCATCCCGTGCGGGTCGATCTCGCTGACGATAAAGGCGTGGTTTTTATAGACGCGCACATCCCGCCATAGTTCTCTGGAGGGGTCGTTGAGGGCTGAAGGATGAAATGCCTCCACGATGGGAACCGTGGGCGTCGTCACATTGACGAAGGCGACGCCCCGGCGCAGCCCGACCACGGCATATTCCGCGCCCGTCTCCGGGTGGTACCAGCCCCAGATGTCATTCCCGTTCCGACTGCTCCCCGTCACCCAACTCGGGTTCAACTGCGCGGAGGGGAGCAGGCTGAGCAGGTCGATGTTCTGGCAGGGGTAGCCCGCTGCGCTTCCTGCGGTGCAGGTCGCGTTGGAAACTGGAGCCAACATCTGGTTCGGGATGGCGCTTTCCGACTTGATGCGGCAGGCCAGTTCGGCTGCCCCCTGGATGGCCTGCGGGGCGGGCACCGTTGCTGTCGGCGTGCGGAAGCGGAGCGGTGCCACCGGGGCCGCGCCTGTGGTAGGAGCGAGGACAATAATGCCGAGGAACAGCAGGATAACAGGAATGATTAGGACGGTTCGCGACATGAGACCTCGGTCTTTGAGAGATGTCGGAATTCAAAACGTAAAACGTAATGCGTAAGACGGCACGTCGTAATTACGTTTCTGCTTCTGACGGAATTTGTGGTTTGGAAGAGGGGAAGCGTGCCAGCGAAGCCCTCTCCCCCACGT
>JACCSL010000742.1 GCA_013812995.1 Ardenticatenales bacterium
GTGCTCGACCAGGGGTTGCAGAGCCGCTGCAAAGGCCGGGTGCGTTATAATCAGATAATCTGCGGGCGAGAGGTCGGTGCGCAGGCCAGAGTCCTCGTGCCGGGTGATGCTGTCCACGGCCTGAGCCTGCTGGCGTGTGGTCACCAGATAGCGCTCGCCCGCCGCGTCGACGCGACCAAATGTGAGGCTATACGGGCCACTCCCCGAGATGCTTCCCCCGATGATCCGTTGGGGTACGCCGGGCGTCCCCACCTCGAAGGCAAGTCCGCCGGAGGTAGTCAGGCCAGCAAGTTGGAACAAGACGCTGCCACTCCGGTCACTATAGAAATCCAGTATATCGTCGCTTACCACCAGCGCGCGCTGGTAGAGCACGGTGAAGCTGTTCAGCATCAGGAAGTCAATCGGGGCCGTGCCGCACGTTTCTGCTTCCACGCGGAAGGTGTTGCCCGTGGCCTGAAGCTCTGACTGGGGGAGGTCCAGGAACTGCCCAAACCCTGCCATGTCCGTCCATTGCTTCTCGACGGAGCGCCCATTGACGAGCAGCCGCGCCAGATGGCAGCGCGTGTACAGCGGACCCAACTCAGTGGTCACGCGGACGACTGAGTTGGTAGCAGCCATGTGAGGCAGATCAAAAGTCGTCTCAAAGATGGAGGCGGGGTCGCCCGGGCTGCCGGCGAAGGCGGCCAGTTGTTTCCAATACCAGCGCTCGCCCTCCTTCGCCCCGGAGTTGCGCTGCATGTAGAGGGTGTCCTCCTCGAAACGCACCTCGTGAGACACAGAGGTCACCAGCGGTCCCTGCGTCGGCGGCACCGCGACTTCGGCCATGCGCTGACCCGTCCCGCTCGTCAGCACTTCCAGCCGATAGGCGCTCTGCTTGCTCCAGCGCCCTGGCAACCGGGTATTGATAAAATAGAGCGCATCGCCGGGGCCAAAGGTGTTGTCCGCGCCCTCGTCAAGCCAGATGGCCTGCTCCTCGGCAGTGGATCCGGAACCGTGAAAGAGCGCGAGACGGTCCGGGTCGCTCAGCGGCACAGTGGCCGAGGCCAGTTGCTCGTAGGGAACGCGGAAAAGCCCGCTGCCCTCCACGGCAATCATCCAGCTATCGCCCGCTGCCTGCGGCGCGACCAGAGGCCCAGCCGCCACCGAGCGCCAGCCGCGCGCCTCCTCGTAGTTGCTGAGCGTGGCAGCGAGCAGCGGCTCGTGCGAGGGGTCTTCCACGATGGAGGACGCGGCTGGAAGTTGTGCTGCCTCCCAGGAGAGTTCGATGTCCGCCGAGGGATACCAGCGCAACTCGCCGGTCGCGAGGTTGACCTGGACGGGGGTAAACGCCACCTGAACCATTGCCTGGCCGCGCATCGTCATGGGCTCGCCCACGGTCACGGGCGCAGCCGGATACCAGCCTTGGCCCTCTGAAACGGAACCCGCTTCGCGTCCCCATTCGAGGAGAGGGGGAATGCCCTCACGTTCAGACTCTATTTGCACAGAAGGTACACGAGCCAGCGGCGCGGTGGGACGGGGAAGGGGCTGCGCTTCCCTCAGATGAATCGTCACGGTGGGGCGGGCGCGGGTTGGGAGGCCCACGAGTCTGCCAACGACGGGCAGCGCGGGAGCCCCCGGTGGGCCAACCAGTGGCAAATCGCCCTCAAAGGTGGTCACCAGGCCATCGGCGCGGCGCTCGCTTGTGAGGTGCGGGCGCTGGCTCGTCAGGGTGAGGCGCAGCGTGTCGGGACGTGAGGTGGACTCAGGCAGGCGAGCGGCGGCATAGAGCGGCGGTGCAAGGGTACTCACGAGGAAGAGGCAGAGCCATAGGAGGCGAAGCAGGTTGCGCATGAGGTCTCTCATTCTTAAAATTCAGCGTCCTTAATGGTATCCATCTGCACGGAAGTGGGCAAGCGGGCGGGCAAAAAGCAGATGGCGAGAAATAGAGCGATCAGGAGCAGTACCAGCCACCAGTTTGCCTCGCGCCTGGCCTCAAAGCGGACGATGTCGGGCAGGCGCGTGAAGGTACCGCTGGTTTCCAGTTCCTCTAATTGGTAGAAGTATGTCTGGCCTGCCTGCACGGTCGGGTCGCGGAACTCGTAGGCGCTGCCGGTGAAGGGGTCGCCGGAGCTGGGAATCAGCTTCTCGGTGACGCGCGCGTAGGAGCCCGTCTCTTCGGTGGCGCGGTAGACATGGAAACCCAAGGTTTCCACCTCGCTCTCCGTCTCCCAGCGGATGATGGCCTGGGGCTCCTGCACCAGATAGCCGGTTGCCCAGAGAGCAAACGAGGCGAGCACGAGAAATAGGGCGGCTAGCTCGGCGCGGCGATGAGTCGGCATGGGGACTCCTGGCGTCAAACGTTGTTGTTGGCGGTCAAACCGCTATGATACAATCATTGACGAAAAACGCCCGGTTCCCATTTCAGCACTGAGTATTCCAAAAGACGTACTTTGTGCCTGCACCTATTGCCCTCTCCCCCACGT